>JAGLEK010000351.1 GCA_023145125.1 Bacteroidales bacterium
GCATCCAGCATCCAGCATCCAGAAACACCTTTTATAATATTTTAAGACCTCCTTTCACTATTAATTAATAATTTAGCATCATAAAACTCCTGCAAGGGAGGATACTGTAATTATGGGCGCTTTTTTAAACTTTATAATGATATTGATCCTGATCTGGCTGGGATTTTCCCTCTTTTTCAGGTATGTCTTCCCCCGTCTCTTACTCTACTGGGTAAAAAGGAAACAGAAAAAGATGATGGAGCAGATGGGCATTAACCCGGAAGACCTTATGAACCCGAATAAGGAGAAGAAGGGCAGGGAAGGGGATGTCAGCATCGATAAATCACCGGTAAAGGATAAAAAAGGATCAACGGAGAATATGGGGGAATATGTTGATTTTGAGGATGTTGATGAATAAAGTGTTGAGTTTTGGGTGTTCCTCCTTCGCTTCGCTACGGCGGACGCAGTGGGTGTTGAGTTATTTTCGATACTCGATACTTGATACTTGATACTCGATATTAAATAAACTGTGAAACTCCGTGCCTCCATGCCTCTGTGGCGAAGGAAAAAATAGAAAATAGCATAAGAAAACATGGAAAATTTCAATGTTAAGAAAATCATCCCGTACGTCCTGGCCATTTTGGCATTTGCGGTGATCAGCCTTATTTATTTCTCGCCCGCACTGGAGGGGAAGAAACTGAAACAAGGCGATATTGACCGCTTTAAGGGTATGTCGAAGGAGATCACCGATCATAATAAGCGTACCGGTGAGAACACACTCTGGACCAATAGCATGTTCTCAGGCATGCCGGCATATTTTATCTCGGTGCAATTCGACGGAAACCTTTTTAAGAAAGTAAACAAAGTTCTGCAGCTGGGCTTGCCACATCCTGCAAACCAGGTATTTGTATACTTTTTGGGATTTTTCATCCTTCTGCTGGTGATGCGGGTCAAACCATGGATAGCGGCCATTGGCGCATTGGCATTTGCCTTTTCGTCCTACTTTTTTATTATTATTGAGGCAGGCCATAACTCCAAAGCAGCAGCCGTTGCCTATATGGCACCTGTGGTAGCCGGTGTCATCCTTACATACAGGGGAAAATATATTGCCGGTGCATTACTGACAGCTTTTTTCCTGGCACTGGAGATCTCAGCCAATCACCTGCAGATCACCTATTACCTCTTCATGATCATCCTAGTGTATGGGATTTTCGAGCTCGTGGAAACCATCCGCAATAAGAGCTATATGCATTTTGTAAAGGCTACCGGGGTATTGTTCATTGCCGCCCTGCTGGCTGTAGGAACCCACGCTACGAGCCTCCTGATATCATCCGACCATACACAATATACCACCAGGGGTAAATCGGAACTTACTTATAATGAAGATAATAAAACCTCCGGGCTTGACCGCGATTATATTACGCAGTGGAGCTATGGTGTTGGCGAGACATGGACCCTGCTCATCCCTGATTTTATGGGTGGTGCTTCTTATGGCAAGGTAGGGGAGAACTCAAACATGTACGAGTTACTGATCGACTATCGCGTCCCTAAGAATGATGCTAAAGCTATTACAGGCCAATTACCGCTGTATTGGGGAACACAACCATTTACTTCCGGCCCGGTCTACGTTGGAGCTATCATCTTTTTTCTATTCATATTCGGGCTCTTTGTGGTAAGAGGAAAACTCAAGTGGTGGCTGCTGACTATAGCCATCCTTTCTGTCATGCTGGCCTGGGGGAAGAACTTCATGTGGTTCACAAACCTGTTCCTGGACTTCTTCCCGGGATATAATAAGTTCAGGGCAGTGACGATGATACTTGTGATCGCCGAATTTGCCATTCCGTTACTCGGGATCCTTGCCCTGTCAAAAATATTTGAAAAGGACAGGGATAATAAAGCAATTCTGAAAGGACTAAAATACTCCCTTTTCATACTCGTTGGCCTCTTACTGTTATTGATGGCCCTCCCCGGTATGCTGTTCGACTTCAGCAGTGCCGGTGATGCCAGGTATTTGGCATCTATGGGCTATCCCCAGGAGATGCATGCGGAGGTACTCGATGCACTTGTTGCTGACAGGGTCAGGATATTGAGACTGGATGCCTTCCGCTCCCTTATCTTCATTGTGCTGGGAGCCGGACTCATCTGGCTTTATTTGAAGAGTAAGCTCAAGGCTGCTTATGTCATTGCAGGGATCGCCCTGCTCGTGCTTATCGACATGTGGGCTGTAAATAAAAGATATCTGAACGATGATAATTTTGTGAGAAGCAGGGAGGCAGAATTTCCCTTCAAGCCCACCGAAGCTGATAAACAGATCCTTCAGGACAGGGAATTGGGATTCAGGGTGCTTAACCTTACCGTAACCCCATTCAGTGATGCCAGTACATCATACTTTCATCACTCCATCGGAGGTTATCATGGGGCAAAACTGAAACGCTACCAGGAATTGATAGATTTCCAGATAGATCCTGAGATGAATAGGTTACTGAACACATTACGCACACAGGCAGACCCCCAAAAGATACAGAACAATATGAAAGGCTTGCCGGTGCTCAACATGCTGAATGCCAAATATTATATTGTGATGACACAATCAGGCCCTGTCCCGGTCACGAATCCGTATGCCCTGGGGCCTGCCTGGTTTGTCAGTGATTATGAGATCGTGGAAAATGCTGATGAAGAGATCATCGCTGTCGGGGATATCGATCCGGCAAATACACTGGTAGTGGATAAACGATTCAGCAATGCCCTGGCAGGGAAAGCCTTTGTTGGCGATAGCGCTGCATATATCCGTCTCGCAAATTATGCGGCAAACCATATGACCTATGAATCCCATGCAGTAGCAGAACAACTGGCAGTATTTTCGGAAGTGTATTATCCCAATGGCTGGAATGCTTTTATAGATGGGGAACCGGCAGAGTACTTCAGGGCCAACTGGATCCTTCGTGCCATGGTCATCCCGGCAGGGAATCATACAATTGAATTTAAGTTTCAACCGGCAATATACAATACGGGAGAAGCAATTAGTTTGGCAAGCAGCATCTTGCTATTGTTGCTTGTATTAGTGTACGCAGTTATTGAAATTCGTAAAGCTATATAAAATAGTTACTGGTTACTGGCTACTGGCTACCAGCAACCAGCAGCCAGTAAGCAGTAAGCAGCATAATATTGAACCCTAATTTAACATTAAAAATTCAAAATTTCATTATCCAGTATCCAGAATCCAGTATCTAGAATCCAGTATCCAGAATCAATGAAAACAAAGTCTGCCCTAATACTAACCTACTACTGGCCCCCCGCCGGTGGCCCCGGTGTGCAACGCTGGCTGAAGTTTGTTAAGTACCTGGAGGAGTTTGGATGGAAGGCCCATATTCTCACAGTAAAAGACGGGACCTATTCTGCCCTGGATGAAGAACTTGAAAAGGAAGTGCCTGAGAATATCCCGGTTCATAAGACCAAGAGCCGCGATCCGTTCCGCTTCTACAATATGCTGAAAGGGAAGAAAGATGGTTCGGTGTCAGTGGCACTTATAAATATCAATAAAAAGAAATCTTTTGTCGACCGCATGGCCATGTATATCCGGTCTAACTTTTTCATTCCCGATGCCCGAAAGGGATGGTTGCCCTACGCATATAAAGAGGCCTTGAGGATCATCGCCGCGGATAATATTGACCTTATCGTTACCACCGGCCCTCCTCACAGCACACATCTTACAGGCCTGAAGATCAAGAAGAAAACCGGCATCAAATGGCTGGCTGATCT
>JAGLEK010000352.1 GCA_023145125.1 Bacteroidales bacterium
CCGCTATAAGGAATGAAGCAGTTAAATCCTTTTTCTTCAGATAATTATAATTGAATCCAACACTGATATCGCCAACCCCAAAGATTTGTCCGAGCTCTCCGTATGTATAATGGAATGGAAGCTGAAGGAAGATCTGCCCCCTGTTCTTCCAGAACATGAATCTTTGTTCGAATTGTACAGTGTTGATCATGGTTTGCCTTTCTCCCAGCCCGAAAATGTACGAAAGCCGGGTGTTATACTTGTTCCCGTAAGTAAGGCCCTGGCCGTCGAGGTCTCCCATGCTGCATAATCCGGCATCGTTGCAACCCTGCGCATAAATATAATGTCCTGTAAGTAAGAAGGTGATCAGAAGTATAAGTGCTGTTTTTTTCATTGTGTGTTTGGCTTATACAATAGTCGTTTGATTGGGCAAAACCTTACAAGGAAGAGCGGAATTTTGAAATTAAATGAATCAATGCGGGATGCATAAATTCAGTTTTAAATGAGTATCATTGCAGCCCGGTTTTATATACCGGAACCGCTAACTGGCTGTATCATACCATTAACTTGCTTAAGCTTGACAATAAGCAAATAAGTAAATATCTTGCGCATAACTAATCTTAACTCTATGAAGCGATACCTGACCCTGATATTCCTGCTGACCATTAATTTTGCAATAGCGCAACAATATGAGCGATCATCTGTACCGGCAGGATTGCAAAATACCACTCGCCTGACAGCAGCGGATGCGGCAATATTAAATAGTATCGAAGAGGTTGAGCTCCCTACACATTATTCAGGCAAAGCGCTTCCCGATAGCCTGGACAATTCCATTCATAGCTGGCTCAGGCCAATTTTTACCCAGGATGGGATGAGCTGTATGCAGTCGACAAGCATAGCCTACAACTTTACCTATGAGATCAATCGGCTCAGGGGGATACCGTCCGACATCTCCGACAATCAATATCCTACTCATTTCGCGTGGAATTTTTTCAATGGCGGTAACGGTTGGTTTGGGGCTAATTACCTCTTTACGATGGATGTACTCAAGTATCATGGAACCCCGAATATTACCGATTATGGTGGTTTTCATTATGGCGGTGGCGAACGATGGATGTCGGGATATGATGAATGGTACAATGCCATGAATAACCGTTTATCAGGGATAAGAAAAATATATGTTGGTGATGCAGAAGGGCTTCTTACCCTGAAGCATTGGCTGAATGACCATCTCGACGGATCTGCAACAGGCGGATTGGCGAGCTTTATCGCCTGCAGTCCGTGGGACTATGTTAACCTGCCTTCCGGAACCCCTAATGCAGGTAAATATGTAATGACCGCCTGGTGCCCCGAAGCTTTACACGGAATGACCATTGTAGGTTATAACGATTTGATTCGCTATGACTATAACAACGATGGCCAATATACCAATGATGTAGACCTGAACGGTGACGGGATCCTGGATATGCGTGACTGGGAAATTGGAGCCTTGAAATTTGTGAATAGCTATGGAGAGTATTGGGCTAATAGCGGCTACTGTTTTATGATGTATAAAACTCTTGCCGACGATATTGAGCATGGGGGTATCTGGGCAAATACCGTACACGTACTTGATGTAAAAGAACAACATGATACCAGGTTAACCTATAAAATTTCCCTTGAGCATGGTTGTCGCAAAATGATAAGGGTAAGGACGGGTATTTCCTCCGATCCTGAATCTAATATCCCGGAGTACATTCAACCATATACTATCATGAACTTTCAGGGCTCCTGCCACTATATGCAGGGCAATGATACTACTCCTGATCATAAAACCATTGAGTTTGGGTTGGATGTAACCCCCCTGCTGTTGCATATTGAGCCGGGAGAAGCATGTAAATTTTTTCTGATTGTTGATGAAAATGATCCTCAGGATTATAGCGATGGACAGGTAAAGGATTTCAGCATTATGGATTATGCCAGCGGCGTGGTGGAAATTCCGTGTGATCAGCAAAATGTTCCATTGATTAATAATGGCACGACAATACTATCCATAATCTATGACCCGGATTTTGATGATGTTGAGATCATTACTGAAGACTTGCCGGTATATGAACCCGATCAGGCCATTGAGGTACAGCTTGCTGCTTCTGGCGGGCAGCTGCCATATACCTGGCATCTTGATAAAAATTACCGGATGAATCTCAATACTGCCGAATTCCCGATGATTGAGGAAGACCTCTTAATTGAAAATAGTTATGTTGACAGTCTGGCTGTTCAGGCACTGGATTTCAGTTTCCCCTTTTATGGGAATAACTTTGATACTGTGATCGTATCATCATCCGGCTATCTGTATTTTGATGAGAATTTTTTCTTCTGGTCGTACATTGTCGACATGGCATACTTCCTGAAAAACAGCAGGGTTATCGCACCATTTATGTCAACTGAAATGATCGTGAGCGATCAGTATGATCATGGCGTATGGTATGAGGGAGATGCAAATTCCGCGACTTTTCGCTGGAAAACAGGATATAATGTACAGCTCGAAGAAAGTGATTTCAACTTCGCAGTAAAGCTTTTTCCCAACGGGAACATTGAATTTTTCTATGGTGACATGGAAACCGTTGAAATCAATAAATGGATCACAGGAATTGCTGACGGGGATTTCGTGAATTACAGTCTCCCTGAACTGCCGGAGCCTTCATCTATACAGAGTGGTACACATGTTGAACTTATCTCCGGATATTTACCCGACTCTGTTACCCTTAGCAGGGAAGGCGAACTCACTGTATTTGAAACATCAGTAGCGGTAAATACTGATATCAAGGTTATAGTTACTGATAACACATTGTTGCAGGCAGAGAAAACATTTCAGCTGACGGATGGGCTGGAATATAATATACAGATACAAGGCATCGATGGTAATACAATCACCAACGGAGAAGTTACCTATATGAGCCTCCTGGTGAAAAACAGGGGCGCTGAAACCCTTCACGATATCGAATTCACTCTTTCCTGCTATCACGGGATGGTTACGATTACAGACTTCCAGCAATTAATAGAAAGCCTGCAACCGAACGAGAGTATTGAAATAAGTCGTGCATTTATCTGCAGGACCAACGATTTCATTTCTGATGGGCACTATATTGTTTTTGATCTGGAAGCCTCAGCGCTTCAAAAAACCTATCAGCGCGCCTTTTATATGAATA
Source organism: Bacteroidales bacterium (assembly GCA_023145125.1). GTDB lineage: Bacteria > Bacteroidota > Bacteroidia > Bacteroidales > B18-G4 > B18-G4. Next base: position 3,168 of record JAGLEK010000352.1, read on the forward strand.
TTTCCGCCACGGATATTGGTATGTGTGAGTTCAGTGTGCAGAATGCGACAGGGATCCTTGAGCCCGGGGAAACTGCCGACCTGCAGATCAAGCTGATAAATAAGGGAAGCATAAAAAGCACTAATGCCAGAGCAAAGCTTATACCGGATGATCCGGGGATCACGGTGAACTCTTCCCAGCCCATTAATTTTGGCACAATCCTTCCGGGTCATACTGCTACTGCCGAATTTAATATCACTTCCGATTATTCATTCACATATGGGTCAGGCACAGGGTTTACGCTGGAAGTTGTGGATGAGATCGGAATGACAAAAGAATTGCATTTTAGCATACGTATAGGAAAAGTCCCTGTATGCATCGTAGATATGGATCCGGCCGGCAATTCCGGCCTGCAGATCTATGAATTGCTGCAGCAGATGGAAGTGGAATCGGAATATACCCAGTTTTTCCCCTTATCTTTTAATCCTTATCAATCTGTGATCCTTTGCCTTGGCAAGATGTTTTCTAACCATGATCTTACATATCAACAGGGCGTATTGCTTGAGCAATATCTTAGCGATGGTGGTAAGCTATATATGGAAGGCAGTTTAGTGTGGCAGCAGGCGCCTGCCCCGGCAGTACTAAATAAATTCAATTTCGGCACTGTATCATCACCAGGCTTGTATGAGATCCTGGATGGGGTTGACAGCACCTTTACCCAGGACCTGAGCTATGAAAATTCCAACACCCAGCCTTACTGTGCTTATTACCTGGAGCCTCAGCTTCCGGCTTTTTCCATTTTTACAGGAAGGGAATACCCGAATTGTGCAGCAGTTGCATATGATGCGGGAAGCTATAAAACGATAGGGACGATCTTTGAACTCGGGGTCCTCATGTCATCTGATACCTGCCAGCTCGAATCATTTATGCAGGGGGTGCTTGACTTTTTTGAGATAAAACAAAGTATTATTGGCATAGAGGAGGCCCCTGAAAATATTGGTGACAGAGCGCTACAGAATTTTCCCAACCCATTCAGCCATCAGACCAGCATACCGCTCAGGCTTGACAAAAGAAGCTTTGTAGATGCCTCGGTTTTTGACCTGCAGGGGCGGAGGATATTTGATTTTATAACAGCTACCACTCTCGAAGCCGGTAATTATAACTTTACATGGGACGGCAATGGAAATGACGGGCGCCTGCTTCCTGACGGGATCTTTATTTACCGTATCCTGATCGATGGGATCCCATACACCGGGAAGATGGTATTGATACGTTAGTTAGGGTTGCCAACCTTAATAGGGTTGGCAACCCTAATAAGGTTGGCAACCCTATCGTTTGCTTATTATCTTTATATTTATGGCTTGAATGCTCGTAAGAGATGAGCACTAGTAGTGTTTTTATGAAAAACAAGTTATTTGCTATTTCCATCCTGTCAGTTTTTATCCTGCTTTCGTCGGGCTATCCCGAGAAGAATATTGACAACAATGCTATACCGGGAAAGATCATCCTTCAGCTTCGGCAAACATCAAACCAAAAA
>JAGLEK010000353.1 GCA_023145125.1 Bacteroidales bacterium
ACATCTATGAAGCTTGCATCCAGCCAGGTCAATGCGCCCGGAGCAAGCAGATATTCATTCAGCAGATAGTCGACCGGCACGGTGATCCCCAAAACGAAGATCACTGCAATACCCAGTCCGACAGATGTTTTTACTGTCTTCGACACGGCAAGATAGGAACACATACCGAGAAAGTATGCGAACACCATATTGTCGATGAAGATGGACTTTATAAATATGTTAACAAGTTCCTGCATAATGATATGCTGTTAAATTTTAATTTTCTTCAATAAGTTCTGTATCCCTTTTACGCTGCACCCATATGATCACACCTACGGTGATCAGTGCCATTGGCGGGAGGATCATCATCCCGTTATTGGAATAAAATCCACCATTGTCGATGTACCAGCTACTGGGGATCACGGCATAGCCCCAAATGGTACCGGAACCAAGAAGTTCACGGAAAAAGGCCACCACTATCAGTATCCAGCCATATCCCCAGGCATTGCCAATACCATCCAAAAAGGACGGCCAAACTTTATTAGCCATGGCAAAAGCTTCGAAACGGCCCATGATGATACAGTTGGTAATGATCAGCCCGACAAACACCGACAGCTGCTTGCTCACATCGTAAGCAAAAGCTTTCAATACCTGGTCGACGAGGATCACAAGTGCTGCGATCACCACAAGTTGTACAATGATCCTGATCCTTGGCGGGATAGTATTTCTGAGTGCTGCGATGACTACGTTCCCTATACCCATCACCGCCATCACAGAGATGGCCATGACGAATGCCGGTTCAAGCTTGGCTGTTACGGCAAGTGCTGAACAAATACCCAACACCTGCACGGTGATAGGGTTTTCCCGGCCCAATGGCGTAGTGAGCAGCTTTCTGTACTTTGGAGAGAACAATGGTTCTCTTTCTGTTTTTTCTGTACTCATATCTTATTGCTGGCTTTTAAAATATGCAACATAATTTTCTAAACAATTCTCTAACATTTTGGTGACAGCATCACTGGTGATGGTACCACCGGAAATGGCATCGACACCATGGATCCTTGCGTCGGCAGGCATGGTTCCCACTCCACCCTTTTTAACGGTGATGGAAACGAACTGCCCCTGCTCATTGAAGATCGTCTTACCAAGAAACTGCAAGGCAAAGCCCCTGTCGGAGATCTCAGCTCCCAGCCCCGGAGTTTCCTTGTCGTTCCCAAATTCAGCACCATAAATGGTGCTCATGTCGGCTTTCAGGGAAAGATTGCCATAGATCGGCCCCCACAATCCTTTACCCAGCAGAGGTATGATAAATATTTTACCACTATCTGTCTCGGCCATATAAAGGGGTACCTTGTATGGGTTTTCCTGCCTTTTATTATAAAGTTCCTTTTTAAGGTTAAGGTCAAATGCCCTGTCGTTGCCATCAGTAAGCTGGCCTTTCGAAAATCTGCCTGTCACCTTTCCATCCTGATCGATCACCAGTTCTTCGAGGATGACCTGATCGAATAAAGTTTCAGCATTTTCGGTGTTTGCCTTAATATCTGCCGCCAAAAGGATCCCCTGGATCTTGGCGATGGCAATATTTCTTTCCTGGTATGGCTTCAGCACCATGGCGGCTGTCGACAAGATCGCCGCTACTATGATCACCATCACCGAGGAGTAAATAAAAATGTACCTGTTAGTAAACATGGATTAATTCTTATATTGTTTCAATCTTTAATTTCTTATTCTGCAGTCTCTACTACTGCCCACCTTTTCCTTCTTCTTTTTATGTTCACCTGGATCACATAGTGATCAATCAGCGGAGCGAACACATTCATGAGCAGGATGGCAAGCATCATGCCCTCCGGATACGCCGGGTTGATCACCCTCACCATTATCGCAAAGAAGCCAATGAGGAAGCCGTAAATATATTTTCCTTTTTTTGTTTGTGAAGCAGT
>JAGLEK010000354.1 GCA_023145125.1 Bacteroidales bacterium
ACTCCAAGTATTTCAAGTACTCCAAGTACTTACTAACTTTTATAGGTTAACCACTTCCACAGTTCCCTATAGCTCACCTTCTTCCCGTACATCAAAATTCCCACCCTGTATATGCGGGCGGCGAACCAGGTTGTAAAGATGAATCCCAGGATCAGCAAGGCGCCGGATATCCATATCTGCTCGATGGGCACGCCAAAGGGGATGCGGGCCATCATCACAATGGGTGATGTGAGCGGGATCATGGAAAACCAGAAGGCCAACTGTCCATCGGGGTTATAAACAGCCACGTTAGCTATAATAAATCCCAGGAAAAGCGGGATGGTTACCGGCATCATAAACTGTTGGGTGTCGGTCTCACTGTCTACGGCAGAGCCGATGGCAGCAAAGAGAGCCGCATATAACAAATACCCGCCGAGAAAGAAAAAGAGGAAAGAGATCAGGATCACACTATAGTTGATAGAGTCGACGATCTCAAACACCTTAGCGACCTGCGTGTTGCCTGTCATTGCGGCCTGGTTCGAAATATCAGTGGATTGTGTCACGGCCATGCGCACATCAGGCCCCGGCATCTGGTCAGCAAAGGCAATCTGGAATACGCTGACAATGGCAAAGGTCAGGACGATCCATAGCAGAAACTGTGTTAACCCAACCATGGCAATGCCAACGATCTTACCCATCATAAGCTGGAAAGGCCTCACCGAAGAGACCATCACCTCTATAATGCGGCTTGTTTTTTCTTCCATCACCCCTCGCAGCACCTGTGCACCGAAGATAAAGATGAACATATATATGATCATCCCGGAAACGAAAGCAATTGCCATCAAAACTTCCGTAAATGTCTCCTCCTCCTGCCCGCTCTCATCCATCTTCATGGTACTCAGTGTAATGCTGGTCTTGATCAGCTCCGGCAATTTCATTGCCCGCTCCCGGTCTTCCGGACTAAGATCCATCTCATCCAGGTTGATACGGAGCTTCTGGCTTTCCACCTCTTTCGACATCACATTGCGGATATAACCCTTCAGGTCTACGCCGGGTTGCCGCAGAGAGTACAGCACGGCAGAGGATGGCACCGTCATCTCCCTTCGGGGGATGTACAGGAGAGCATACTCATCGTTCACCATCAACTCAAATTTGGCAGTTTCGAGGTCAGCCACCGTATATTTGAATTCGAATTCCCCGGTATCGGAAAAGGCATTATAAAACCATCCGGTCTCATCCAGCACCTCTATCACTTTCTTTTCCTCATCGGTGAGGGTAGCAAGGTACATAGGGACCACGAAGGCAGAGGCCATAAAGATGGGGCCCAGGATGGTCATCACGATGAACGACCGCTTGCGGACCCGCGTCAGGTATTCCCTTTGTATGACCAGCAGTATTTTTTTCATTTTCCTTCGTTATCTTTCACTACCGAAATAAAGATATCATTCATTGTCGGAAGGATCTCATTGTATGCATGGATATTGATCTTCGAAACAAGCTTTTCAAGCAGTTCCTTAGATACATGGCCATCCGTGATCCTCACACTGGCGTAGCGACGGTCTTCATCTTCCCCTTCATCCACTATCTTAAAGCGTTCATCCAGGAATGATGAAAGCAGGCCATCGAAATGGTCGTAAGCGACACTGTATGTATTTGAGCGGTATTGATTCCTGATATCTTTCATCTTCCCGTCAAGGATCTTTTTCGATCTGTCGATCAAGGCAATATGGTCACACAGCTCTTCAACAGAGGCCATATTATGTGTTGAGAAGATGATGGTCGCACCCTTGTCGCGGAGCTTCAGTATCTCATCTTTCACAAGCTCAACATTGATGGGGTCAAAGCCGCTGAATGGCTCGTCGAAGATGAGCAATTCCGGTTCATGTAGCACGGTAACAATGAATTGCACCTTCTGCTGCATGCCTTTCGAAAGCTCTTCCACCCTTTTATTCCACCAGCCGCCGATCTCAAATCTTTCAAACCACTCCTTAAGCTTAATGGTGGCATCTTTTTTTGAAAGGCCTTTGAGCCTGGCCAGGTACAGGGCATGTTCACCCACCTTCATCTTGCGGTAGAGGCCGCGTTCTTCGGGCAGGTAGCCAATATTATAAATATGTTTTTGCTGGAGTTTTTCGCCTTTAAAGTACAGCTGTCCTTCATCCGGGCCGGTGATCCTGTTAATGATTCGGATCAGGGATGTCTTTCCTGCACCATTCGGGCCCAGGAGCCCAAAGATGCTCTGCTCCGGCACTTCAATACTTACCCTGTCGAGGGCAGTATGGCCTGAGTAGCGTTTGGTAACATTTTCTGTAAGAAAGATAGCCATGGCTTATTGAACGCAATATTACTGAAAATATTCCTTCATCCTGTCGAAGAAGCCTTTATCCTTGCTTCCGGGGTTTGGCTTGAAATTTTCAGCGCTGCCAAGCTTCTCCATGATAGCTTTTTCTTCCTTTGTGAGTTCCTTCGGGATCCATACGTTGATCGTAACAAGGAGGTCCCCGCGCCCATACGCATTTACGTCGGGCAGGCCTTTGCCTTTCAGCCGCATCACTTTTCCGGCCTGTGTACCTGGGTGGATCTTTATCCTGGCCCTGGCATCAATCGTGGGCACCTCTACAGTCGTGCCGAGTGCAGCATCGGAAATGCTGATATACTGTTCATACAGGACGTTATGGCCATCCCTGACAAGGTCGGGATGTGGTTTTTCTTCGATAAGCACCAGGAGGTCGCCGGGGATCCCACTCCGTGCGCCTGCATTTCCCTTTCCGCTAACCGACAGTTGCATCCCTTCCTCAACTCCTGCCGGGATATTAATGGTGATGACATCCTCACCACGCGTGACGCCCTGGCCGGCACATTCCGGACATTTTTCGGTGATTGTCCTGCCCTCTCCATGGCAACCGGGACATGTAGATGCTGTCTGCATCTGTCCTAAGAAGGTATTGGTAACCTGGATCACCTGGCCCGTGCCATTACATGTATGGCATGTGCTTAGTGATGAGCCATGCCTGGCACCGGAGCCGTCACAGGCTTTACAGCCAATGTATTTATTGACCTTGATCTTTTTCTCCACGCCATTAGCGATCTCCTGCAGTGTAAGGCTTACTTTCACCCGGATGTTGCTGCCACGGTTTACCCTGCGCCGCGTATGTGAGCG
>JAGLEK010000355.1 GCA_023145125.1 Bacteroidales bacterium
TACATCAAACCACACCGGCAGGTGCTGCCTGTACTTTTTCTGCCAGTTCTCAAGCCTTACCGACTGCCGTATATCCCAAAGGAATAATACATTCATCAGAAATCCTGCCAGGAGGTTCAGGCGGGTATCAAAGGCACTGGAAATAGCAGCAAGCTGCCTGATAGCCCTGCTGGCCGAGACACCATTGGTGACAAGGCCTTCCCGGAGGCTTTTCATCCTTTCCGACTTGAATTCCTGTTCTTCTATCATCCGGAACAGTCCGCTGTATTTCTTCATTACCAGAAACTTTCTGCTAAGCAGATTATGTTTCAGGTTCACACGTTTGTGCCTGATCCCGGCCAGCATCAGTGGTATGACCAGGTATGAAATAAAAAGCCAGAAAGAAATTATACCGAACACCGACAACATGAAGACTATGAGATTTACGAGCGGAACAAGGATAATAAGAACCCTGAAGATCGTCGCCTTAAAATCAGGAGGCTTTATTATCCATTCCCTGAGGCCTGATATATCTTCAGGCTGCTCTTCTGTCAATAATCCCCTGACACGAAAATCCTGGCGCCACATGAACAGTTTTGTAAGCTCAGCAACTGCCTGCTGCCTGCTGCGGATTTCTTTGCCTGATTTTTCAATGTAGGTAAGCAAAGCAGCAAGACGGTCTTTCCCCGGCATTGTGGAAGTTCTGTTGATATACTGAAAGAGGCTGCCATTCCCAAACAGGTCAAGATCGTAAGAAAACAGGTGCTCCTCATTCAGATAACGGGCACCATCATCAAGTTCATCATAATTCCACTCCATGGTATTCTCTTCTTCCCTGTTTATCCTAACCAGCTGTTCAAGGTTGGCCTTCCGACGATACAGCATGCCATGCTTAATTACCAGGTATGCAAAAATAATGATGCCAGGCCCCATGATAAGTCCAAAGGCTAACCACGACCAGGATGTAGAAAGGTAGATCAGGATGATCCAGGCCACAAAGAAAAAGAGCCTGAACAATTCATATTGCCTGATACTTTTCGAGACCGTGTCCTTTTCATCTGAATATTTCAGATGGAGGCTATGATATTTTTGCTTAATTTCTTCCTGTGTCATAGGTCTTGTTTCTAATCATAACCCCTATCAGGAATACCAGCCAGTGCATATGGAACCAAATTTATAAAACTCGTTTATATTACTTAACGATTGTCAGTTCGTCGATGATATTCTGCGCCCCGGCATACTTATCAATGATAAACAACACGTAACGAATGTCTACATTGATGGTACGCTGCAAAGCGGGTTCAAAGGCAATGTCGCCACTCATGGCTTCCCAGTTACCATCAAATGCAAGTCCGATCAAAGCACCATCACCATTGATCACAGGGCTCCCTGAATTACCACCTGTTATATCATGGTTTGTAAGGAAGCAAACGGGCATCATTTCGCCTTCTCCATATATGCCGTAGTCCTTATTTTCCCAGAGTTCTTTAAGTTTATCAGGAACTACGAATTCCCAGTTATCAGGATCTTCTTTTTCCATTACCCCATCGAGTGTGGTGAAGTATTCATATCTCACGGCATCGCCCGGAAAATAATCCTGTACAGAACCATAGGTCAATCGCATCGTGAAATTAGCATCCGGGTAAAAGACCTTGTCGCTATCCATTTCCCTGAGCCCGGCCACAAACAGCCTGTTTCCCCTGGCAAGATAGTCGCCTGCCTCAGACATCTTCTCAGATATCACTTTATAATTGTCGCTAAAAGCCTTAATAGTTTCATAGGCAGGATCCTTAGCGATAGCCTTTTCTTTGGGGTTATCGAGTAGTGCATACACTTTTTCGGGGCTTGAGAAAATGCTTTTCTCAAACACCATGGCTGCCCAATCAGTAAAATCACCATTGTATTTTGCGGCAAGCTTTTGCAGCATTTCCGGTTGCTGGTCGGCAGCTACATTCAGATAATACATCTGCATCATAGCAGCCAGCATATTCTGGTCGATCGCGGCATTATAGTTCTTGAAATATCTTTCTGCATATGTCCTGAGGCCTGCAACAGTTTTATCGATTTTCTCCTGGTCAGCCTTTTCTTCCATCAGCTTACGCAAGGTACCGAAACGGCTTGCAATCCCAAGAATTTCGCTACCGCGTGAGATGGCTTCACGGTGGTACAATTTAGAGAGGTTATTCTCTTTTAAAATATCATAGCCTTTTTGAATATCAGGTAACGCCTGTCCGTATTTTGCTTTCCGGGTGGGGTTGGTATTCACCCAATTGGAGAATCGGTCTTCCAGTTCCACTTTCTTGTCGTAAACCTTTAGTCGCTTCAGGCCTTTTGTCTGACCAATATAGTACTTCCAATAATTAGCGGTACGAGCATATTTCGAGGCATATTGTATTCTCACTGCATCATCGGAATCCATTCCCTCACGCATTATGGCAAGCTTCTCTTCCCTGATCTTTACGATGGTCATATTTGACTCATCTACTGCAAGCTTAACACCAAAGGATGTGAGGTACCTGTCTGTTCCACCCGGATAACCCAGGATCATGGCAAAATCACCTTTTTTAACACCCTTAACAGAAACAGGCAGATAATGTTTTGGCTTCATGGGGATGTTTTCTTCTGCATAAGCGGCAGGGCTTCCATCCGGAGCTGTATAAACCCTGAACATGGAAAAATCGCCGGTATGGCGTGGCCACATCCAGTTGTCGGTGTCGGCACCATATTTCCCGATCGATGATGGCGGTGCACCCACCAGGCGAACATCTTTAAATATCTCGTAAACAAAAAGGTAATACTCATTCCCCCTGAAAAAGCTTCTCACCGATGCATTATAATGCGTATCCCCGGTGGCTTCTGCTTTGATCTCATCACCAATCTCTTTTATCTTTTCTTTGCGTTCATCTTCTGTCATACCATCATTTAATCCTGCAAGAACCCTTTCTGTCACATCCTCTATACGTTCAAGGAAACGGACACTTAAGCCGGGATTAACCAATTCTTCCTCCCTGCTCATGGCCCAGAACCCATCACTCAGGTAATCATGCTCGATGGTGCTATGCGACTGAATGACTCCATAACCACAGTGGTGGTTTGTGATCAGCAATCCGTCGGCGGAGATGATCTCCCCGGTACAACCACCGCCAAAGATCACGATAGCATCTTTCAGGCTTGAATTGTTAACACTGTAGATTTCCTCAGCTGTGAGGTTCAACCCCATTTCCTGCATGTCGACATAGTTCAGGCGGTCAACAAGCAAGGGGATCCACATTCCTTCATCAGCCCTTGTGTTAGTCGATAAAAGCATCAAAAAGCCAGTCAAAAAGTAAAGTAGTTTTTTCATTGTATATAGATTATTGTTAAATTATTAAACTTCCAAATCGCCCATCCACCCAAAACCCAACACCCAAAACCCAAAACCTAAACGTATTTTTCTCCCTTCTCAATCTTCACATCATTTACGATCTGGCGGATATGCTGTTCATCGGATTTCCGGCATATGAGAAGAGTGCCCTCTTCCTCAACAACAATAAAGTCTTTCAGTCCATTGATCACCACAAGTTTGTCAGCAGGCATGTTGATGATACAATCCCCGGTATCATAGACCATAACATTATTGCCATTAATGGCATTCCCTTGTTCATCTTTATCCCTGATATCGTGGAGCGATCCCCATGTGCCCAGGTCTGACCAGCCAAAATCGGATATCCTTACATATACGTTTGGGGCCTTCTCCATGATACCATAATCAATGGAAATGTTTTTACATACAGGATATGTTTCCTGAATGAAACTCTCTTCCCCCGGGGTATTGTAAACATCAATACCTTTTTTAAACAGCTCGTCTACCTCAGGAAGGTTTTCTCTGAATGATTTCATTATACTTTTCAGAGACCAGATGAATATCCCCGAATTCCACAGAAAGTCCCCGCTTTCCATGAATGTCTCCGCCAGTTCCAGGTTGGGTTTTTCCGTAAAGGTTTTCACCTTTCTGATCAGGTCATCTTCCGGATATACTGTTTCTTCCCGGTATTGGATATAGCCATAGCCTGTGTCTGGCCTTGAAGGCTTGATGCCCAGCGTTAATAACCAGTCATTTTCAGAAGCAGCCTTCAGGGCTGAATCCAGAGTGTCAATAAATCCCTCTTCTTTCAGGATTATGTGGTCAGACGGGGCAACAACAACGCTGGCATCAGGATTTTGTTGATAGATCTTATAATTAGCGTAAGCTATGCAGGGAGCGGTATTCCTCCGCATAGGTTCACACAGCACCTGTTCCTCTGATATTTCCGGGAGCTGGCTCATCACCAGGTCTTTATAAATGCCATTGGTAACAATGAGGATGTTTTCAGGGGGGCATAGTTTGGTCAGCCGCTTAAAAGTTGATTGTATAAGCGTTTCTCCTGTTCCCAGTATGTCGATAAATTGCTTAGGATGCGAACTGCGGCTCATGGGCCAGAAGCGGGCACCAATTCCACCGGCCATGATCACGCAGTAATTGTCTTTATTTACTTTCATAATTCGGGTATTCCAATAAGGGATTACAAATGTATTAAATTAATCTAAACAGCTTGTTTTATAGGGCTTCGACTACCTCCACTTTTACTAAAGGGTTAACCAGGTATACCCTCTTATTGTCAAGACGGATGCAACGATATCTTTTTCTGATGAGGGCTCCTTTTTTAAATGTTTTTCCATTGGGCAGGCGGAAAACACTGCCATCCTCAATAGCTTCGAGCGTCAGGCCCGGCTCAGCATCATATTTTTGAAGTGTGCGGCTGAGATTAAGGTCAGAACCACTCGAAGCATATGATTTGTTAAGATAATTTTCCAGTGCATGGCGGATATCTTCAGGAAATAATCCCTCTTCAAAAAAAGGAATCATTATTTGCCGGTAAACATCCTTCCATTCCATGCCATGTGGCCTGACCCTGTTGCCATGCTTTTCCCAAACCAGCATATGGGCAATTTCATGAACCAGGGTGATCAGGAACGCAAAGCGGTTCAGGTCATGATTTACTGTTACCTGGTGCCCTTTGCCATTTTGAGGAGGGCGGTAATCTCCCAGCTTGGAAGATCTTGCCCTGGAGACCTTAAGATGGATATTGTTTTGCTGAAGCCATTCGTAGATCAGGGCGACAGATTGTTCGGGAAGATATTTTTTCAGGATGGCCTTATATTTTTCCATATACAAAAACAGGACTCGTTGACGGAGTTTTATGATACGACCAGGACGGGCAATCACCGCATCTTTTTCTTTTGCCGGATTTTCTCCTCCCATACTTACTTGATGCACAAGAGGAGAATATCAAGCATACTGCGAGCGCTAAAGAAAATATCAGGCGCAGTTTGTTCGTTTTATGAACAGTAGCAAACATTCTGCAAAATTAACGATAAAATGGTAATTTGAGTATGTGAAAAGGGTATGGGGTGTGGGGGATGGGGTATGAGGAGACCATCATAGCGAATCAACTAATTAACTAATTAACCCAAATAATAATTAACTTAGCATAAATTATCTATCTCTTATGATCCGTCATTTTGGTAGTTATTTTCTCTTAATGCAGCAGGTTTTCCGGAGGCCCGACAAGGCAAGGATTTTCTGGAGGCAGTTGCTGGTGGAGTTTCAAAGCCTGGGTGTTGATTCTCTTGGCATCGTTGCCATCATTTCTGTATTTATGGGAGCAGTAGTTGCCCTGCAAACAGCCTTTAATATTGATTCCCCCCTGATTCCGGCATATACGGTTGGCTTCACCACAAGGCAATCGATGATCCTTGAATTTTCACCTACTGTGATCAGCCTCATCCTTGCAGGAAAAGTTGGTTCACGGATCGCTTCAGAGATAGGAACCATGAGGGTAACGGAACAGATCGATGCCATGCAGATCATGGGGGTGAACTCGGCTAACTTTCTTATTTTTCCAAAAGTTGTTTCAGCCATGTTGTTCAATCCCATTTTGATCGTGATCAGCATGTTTCTCGGAATCTTCGGTGGGTGGCTGGCCTGTACTGCTTCAGGGGTAATTACTTCTGAAGATTATATTGAGGGCATCCGGGTATGGTTTGATCCATATACTATTACCTATGCCCTTATCAAAACCATTGTATTTGCATTTCTGATTGTATCAGTATCTGCCTACCATGGATACAGGATCTCCGGTGGTGCCCTTGAGGTAGGGCGAGCCAGTACCAAGGCTGTGGTATATAGCAGTATCCTGATAATTATCTTTAACCTGATCTTAACACAACTGCTCCTGGTATGATCGAAGCAAGGAATATATCCAAGTCGTTTGGTGATAAGCAGGTCCTGAAGGATATCACTGTAAGGTTCGAGCCGGGGAAAACAAACCTGATCATCGGCCAGAGCGGATCCGGCAAGACAGTGCTCATGAAGTGTATTGTCGGCCTTTATGATGTTGACAAAGGAGAAGTGGATTATGATGGCAGGATATATTCCTCGATGCAAATAAAGGAGAAACGTAAGATCAGGAAAGAGTTAGGCATGCTCTTCCAGGGAGGGGCGCTTTTCGATTCCCTGACGGTAGAAAAGAACGTGATGTTCCCGCTGGACATGTTCACGAAACAATCTTCCAAAGAAAAGCTTGAGCGGGTAAACTTCTGCCTTGAAAGGGTTAACCTTTCAGATTCAAACGACCTGATGCCCTCCGAGCTTAGCGGGGGTATGACCAAACGTGTGGCCATTGCCCGGGCCATTTCCCTGAACCCCAAATACCTCTTCTGCGATGAACCTAATTCCGGCCTGGATCCCAAAACGGCCGACACTATTGATAAGCTGATAAGCGAGATCACCAAAGAGTATAATATGACCACCATTATCAACTCACACGACATGAATTCCGTGTTTAACATCGGGGATAAAATTGCCTTTATATACGAAGGGAACTTATGGTGGGAAGGAACTAAAAGTGATGTGTTGAAAGCAGACAACAAGGAATTAAACGATTTTATCTTCTCAACCGAACTCACCAAAAGGATCAAATAATGAACTGGCTCGATATCGTACTTGCAATTCCTTTGTTATGGTTCACGTATAAAGGCTTTCGTCACGGTTTTATCATTGAGCTGGCTTCTCTCGCGGCATTGGTGCTTGGAGTTTTTGTTGCCCTTCACTTTTCTTTTTATGCCGGAGATTTTCTTCGGGAAAATTTTGAAATAGCAGACAACTACCTGTATATCATCTCTTTTGCCATCACATTTATTATTGTGGCATTGGTGGTTTATCTTGTTGGTAAGATCATCCACAAGTTTGTGAATATTATCGCGCTTGGATTCCTGAACAGGCTGGCCGGTGGCATCTTCGGACTATTGAAAACAGCTTTGATCCTGAGTGTGATACTGTATTTTATTAATGGCTTTGATGAAGGTTCAAATATTCTTAAGACGGAAGTGAAAGAAAAATCCTACCTCTATGAGCCCATCGAATCTATTGTTCCTATGATCATTCCCAGGATTGACCTGGATAAAATAGGCTTGCCGGATAAAGAAGATCTGCAACTTCCGGAAGTGGTTTGATCACCATACCTTTAAGCAAACATAGGTGCTTGGTACAAAATTTGATGCATTCAAAATAAACAAGCACCATAAGTCGCATGCTCAGGTCACTCAGAAAACCCAACAGCAGTGAAGCTGCATTTGTCACACTGACAGATGCCCAGCTGATCGATGCCTATATTTCTGAGGGCAATACAGATTACTTCGGACTACTATTTGAGCGTTATACCCACCTTGTTTTCGGTGTTTGCATGAAATACCTTAAAAACACCTGTGATGCCGAAGATGCTGTGATGGGTATATTTGAAAAACTCATGACAGACCTCAAAAAACATGAGGTTCGTGATTTCAAAAACTGGCTCTACCGTGTAGCGAAAAACCATTGCCTGATGATATTACGGAAACGCAAGGTGAAAGATAAGGCTGAGGGGGAATTAATGCAGGAAAAACAACAGGAGTTTATGGAAATCGTGTTTGAAGGGCATCTTCCTAGTGAGGAAAAGGATGTTGAAAGCATTTTAATATCTTTACATGATGCCTTGAACACCCTGCGGGAAGAGCAAAAAAGATGCCTGGAACTTATGTATTTTGAGAATAAGACATACCAGGAAATCTCCCTGCTTACTGGTTACAGCCTGAAGCAGGTGAAGAGTTATATACAAAATGGCAAAAGGAATTTAATAAACATGATGGTTCCTAAATGAGTGCTTCATCACATAATAGCGAATTATTCAATGATTCAGGCTGTTTGAGCCAATATGCACTCGAGCATTATCGCGATCATATGCTTTCTGCAGAAGATCTCAGGCCGGTTGAAAAACACCTTGACAGCTGCCTGTTGTGCAAAGATGCCCTGGAAGGTATTTCTGATATGGACGGAGGTCATGAATCCCATTCGGAATTGCATGAAGAAGAGGCAAGTTTATCCGTTAGTGAGCCCTTATCCTTCCCGGGCTTGAATTCTTACACCAACAGGATAAATGCCAGCCTGAGGAACAAGTTCAATTATGATCCTTACCGCAGGAGGCGTAACAGGCAAGGGCCGGCCCTGCGAAATCTCTTTATCCCCGCAGCAGCATCCATCATCATCCTGGTGGGGATCATTGCCTACTTTCATTACTTTTCACCGGAAAATCATGAATTGGCAATACTGGAAAGCGAAAAAGCACCTGTAGTTATGGAGGAAAAAGAAACCGGAGAAAAACCCGGGGTCCCCCCGATCCCCCCACCCGAAATTCAGCAAGCCATTGGCGGAATAGCAAGTGAGGAATCAGAAAATATCACTGAGGATAAAAAATCATCCGTAGAAAATGAAGCTGTCACAACAGTTGATGATGGGCTTACGGAGGTTACGGTATCAGATGAAGATGATCCATTAAAGGCAGAAACTTTTGCTGTTGTGGAGCAGGAAACAGATATCATAATTACAGAAGATGAAGATTTAGATGAAACAGTAGTCGTTTACCCTGAAGAAGAAATGGCAGGAGCCGGAGTTATGGAAGACCGTTCGATAACATCCAAAAGCAGGGCAAAAGGGGGGCAAAAGATGGCAGAGGAAGAGAATTTATTTACAGTAATAGAAGAAATGCCGGAATTTCCGGGTGGCATGGATTCATTATTCATTTTCCTGGAGGATAACATTAGTTTTCCCATCACTGAAGACACCTCCACATATAACAAGGTCTATGTCCAATTCATTGTAAGCAAGAAAGGACGAATAAAAGATATCCGGATCATGCGCAGTGGTGGAGAAGAATTTGACCGGGAGGTGATTCGTGCATTAAAGCTTATGCCCGATTGGATCCCCGGCCGGCAAAGGGGCAAAGCTGTTCCTGTGCTTTATACACTTCCGATAAGGTTTGCACCGGAATAAGCCTTTGCGCCGCAGGGGTAAAATATCCTTACCTTTGCCGCATGATATTGGTCACAGGCGGTACAGGCCTGGCGGGGTCCCATCTGCTTTATGAACTCACAGCACGAGGCACACACGTCAGGGCATTACATCGCGAAAGCAGCAAAACAGATTATGTTAAACATGTATTCGACGCATATGCCGACGAACCGGATCAGCAGCTTAAACTGATCGAATGGGTTGAGGGTGATGTGTTAGATATTTATTCCCTTGAAGACGCCATGAATGGCGTAACACAGGTATATCACAATGCTGCGGTTGTTTCTTTCAGCCCGCACAAAAGAGAGATCATGCACCAGGTGAATGTTGAGGGAACAGCCAACGTTGTGAATGCAGCCATAAATAAAGGTGTTAAGAAAATATGCCACCTCAGCTCCATTGCTGCTCTCGGCAGGGCCAAGCAGGATGGCATCACCGACGAATCCACCGAATGGGTTACATCACGATACAACTCCAATTATGCCATCAGTAAATATAACGGTGAGCGGGAAATATGGCGGGGGACAGCAGAAGGCCTTGATGCCGTCGTGATCCTGCCATCAATTATCCTTGGCCTGTCAGATATAAATAATGGGAGTATGCAGCTTTTTAAAACCATAATGAAAGGCATCCCCTTTTATACGCCGGGGTCAAACGGTTATATTGATGCCAGGGATATAGCAAGGGCACAGATATTTCTTATGGAAAGTAAAGTGAAGAATGAGAAATTCGTCCTTTCTGCTGAAAACCTGGGATACCGGGAAGTGCTGAGAATGATCGCAGACGGACTTGAAAAACCCTATCCAAAAATCAGGGTTAACAAGCCATTGGCATTAACTGCACGGTATTTCTTTAAAATAAAAAGCCTGCTTAACGGGAAAGATCCGATCATAACAAAAGAAACCGCCAGGACGGCGATGCGAACATATACTTACAACACTGATAAATTCATCTCCTTAAGCGGGATGAAATACATAAAGATCAGTGATACCATCAGTACCATTTGCAGCATTTACAAGAAAAATGATTTCTTCATGAAATAATCTTTAATTTTGCCTGTATTGATGAGATCACTTTATCATCATTGACTTCAATACCAACAATAAACATAAGAAGGATGAAAAAAACAGCTCTGATCTACTGGCCCAAAAAGGGAAATGTTGAAAATACTGCCAAAAAGATTTCCACACATTTCGAACCGGAAGGCATGGATATTTTCACAATATCAGAGATAGAAGCAGCAAAGCTGGCCAATTATGATTTTCTGATCTTCGGCGGATCCACCATAGGTGCCGATAACTGGGAAGACACACATACAAGCAAATGGCATAGCTTTTTTGAAGACCTGAAAACTGTTAACCTTCAAGGAAAGGCGGCAGCCATATACGGTCTTGGAGACCAGGTTCTTTACCCCGAGCATTTTGTTGATGCCATGGCAGTGATACGTGACGAATTGACTGCTGCCGGGGCAAAGGTCATTGGTAAATGGCCTGTTGAAAACTATGAACATACCGATTCAAAATCGGTGGAAGGTGATCATTTCATTGGCCTGGCTCTTGATGACGACCATCAGCATGATTTGTCAGATGAAAGGATCCGCAAGTGGGTTGATATACTCAAGTCAGAATTAGGCTTTTAAAGCAAAGAAACACTTTCCCATCCTTTTCCTGCATAAATGCAGGCTTCCCGGTATCCTGTCTCAATAAGGGTTCTTGCTGTTTCATCGAGCAATAATCCAACCTCCCCGGGTTTATGTGCATCGGTGCTGATGGTTACCGGAATATTCATCTTATTCATTTCCTTCAGGATTGCCGGCCCCGGAAAAAGCGATCCTGAACGCTTCTTGTATAAGCCCCGGGTATTCACTTCCACAATACAGCCATTATCCCTGATAATTTCGAGAGTTTCCATAACCAGCTTAGAATACCAGGGTTCCTCTTCCCTGAAATATTCGTCATGATTATGCATTTTGATCTTGTCGAAATGGCCGATCACATCCGGCTGCTGAGTTTGAATCATCATATTTATCTGCCGGTAGTATGCAATTACAGCCTCCCGGATGTCGCCATTGAAATATTCTGCCAAACCCTGCAGCCAAACATTGCGATCAGGGCCATCGATGAACCAAAGGCCTTCTTTTCTGTTTTTGACAAAGTGTACAGAACCAATAATATAATCCAGGCTTAAATCCTCCATGAAATGCTTAAAATCAAAGGTAATCCCGGGTATGTAGTCTGCTTCCAGGGCCAGGAAAATATTGATCTGTCCATCATACTTTTCTTTCAGCTCCTCTACTTCTCCGGCATATGCCTTCAAAGAATCATTATCAGGAATTGCAAAATGATTTTCGAAGGGAACGGGGGCATGCCCTGAAAACCCGATCGATTCGAGGCCCGCCTTCAGGGCTTCAATGACATAATCCTCCGGTGGAGAAGATCCGTCGCAATATGCCGTATGGGTGTGAAAGTTATGCTTAAACAATACGTGGAATTTGACGCAATGATAATCAATAATTCAAATTAATATGCAGTACAAAATAAAAAAAGGAGAGCAATGACCAATCGCTCTCCAAACCCAAATCTTAAAAATTATCAAAATGAAAAAATTAACTTAAATGTTAACCGTTTCGTGTATTTATACGCAAACCAGGCAAAAGGTAACCCAAAAAACCAAAAAAATTTTAATAAAAATTATTACACCTTAGATGATAATGGGATTACATACTAACAATGAGGAGATTAAGCATTATCGACAACTTTATATAATTTATCCGACCTGCGCAGAAAAACCGGTACAGGGATAGAACACACCTCTCCCTGCTTTGCCGTACTGGTATTTTTTTCATCTACCCTGATCTCTGTGACCTTGCCTTCATACACTCCGGTGGTTGGTCCGATAATGTATATATCATCCCCTTTTTCCAATGGGGTTGCTTCAACTAAAACTTCGGCAACACCGATCTTTGTAAAGTAGTTGTTAACCTTCCCAACATAGATCTTCTTTTTACTGGCCTGGCTTCCGTATTGCTCCGACCATTCCCCCATTTTCCTGCCAAGGTAGTACCCATCCCAAAAGCCACGGTTATATACCGTTTTAAGCTGCTCGTTCCATTGATCCACTTTCTCCTGTGATAACGACCCGTCCTGATATGCCTCTACGGCCTCCCGGTAGCACACGGTAACGGTTTTGACGTACTCCGGGGAGCGTCCGCGGCCTTCAATTTTAAGAACCCTCACCCCTGCATCAAGTATCTTATCGAGAAAATCAATGGTCTTCAGATCTTTTGGCGACATGATGTATTCATTATCAACCTCCAGCTCCAGGCCGGTATCTTTATCTGTTACAATATAGCTTCTGCGGCAAAGTTGCATGCAGGCACCCCTGTTAGCAGAGTAATTCATATTGTCGAG
>JAGLEK010000356.1 GCA_023145125.1 Bacteroidales bacterium
CTGATGGGTTTCAGGTAAAAAAGCCTGAAAGTACAGTTCATTGGTATTCAGGTGAATCCCCTGTGAGTAAAAGCTATAGCCAAATCTCGCTGAATCGGCATTGAAGAGCACCAGGGGTAAAGAATCGTATGTTTTATAGTTCTTCAACTCCACTGCGGCAATACGTCCCCCCTTGCTGGAGAAGGTAATTTTCATCACATCATTTTCAACCGTAATGAGATTTTCTGTCCCCTCACCTGAAAGGCCAAAGCCTCCATATTTTAAATTTAACTGCTGATATTGGGATGTAATGTCGACCTGTGCAACCTCAAGTTTTTTAACCTCTGCTTGCTCTTGTCTGAGAACCTCCTGCTCTAACCTGACGGCTTCCCTTATCGAATCGTTGATGTGTTTTTGCGTTTCTCTCGCCAACTGCTCCTGCTGCTGCTGCTCCAATTCTTCTTCGGAAGGCTGCATCCAAAGGCTCCAACCAATGAAGATCCCAAAGATCAATACCAGCCCGATAATCGTATTCCTGTTCATGTATTTTATTTTTGTAATATAGCCCGGCAAATATACTCTATTTGCCTTTAACTGTGCTTATGGGCAATTTCTTAGATATTATGACTTACTGTATTCGATACAGGCTTCCACAAAGCTGACAAATAGTGGATGCGGCCTGGCAACCGTACTTTTATACTCAGGATGAAACTGAACCCCGATGAACCAGGGGTGACCAGGCAACTCTATCATTTCAACAAGGTTTTCCTCCGGGTTGATACCTACCGGTAACATCCCTGCATCCGCATAATCCTTTAAGTACTTATTATTAAATTCATAACGATGACGGTGGCGTTCGCGAATATCTGTTTCCCCATAAATACCATATACTTTGCTGCTCTTTTCGATTCTGCAGGGATAAGCACCAAGACGCATGGTGCCGCCCTTGTCATCGATCTTCTTCTGATCTTCCATCAGGTCAATGACAGGGAATGCTGTTTCCGGATTAAACTCCGTAGAGTGGGCATCTTTAAACCCCAGTACATTACGTCCGAATTCTACTACTGCACATTGCATGCCCAGGCAAATACCAAAGAAGGGCACCTTGTTTTTCCGCGCCCAGCCTATGGCAGAGATCTTCCCGTCAATTCCACGCTC
>JAGLEK010000357.1 GCA_023145125.1 Bacteroidales bacterium
ACCTTCGACAGGACGCGTACAGGTGTTGCTGCTGCTGCCATTGGCAATGCACGGGCTGCCTTTGATCACAGCCGCGAATGGGCAAAGAACAGGATACAATTCGGAAAACCTATTGCCGCACAACAGATCATCGGCTTTATGCTTGCCGATATGGCCACAGAGATAGAAGCTGCCCAAGCACTTGTATGGAAAGCGGCCTGGGCCTTCGATACCAAACAAAGGGATTACTCAAAACTCTCTGCCATGTCGAAATACCTCGCAACGGATATGGCCATGAAAGTTACTGCTGATGCCGTACAGGTGATGGGAGGAGAAGGGTATTCACGCGACCATCCGGTTGAAAAGATGATGCGTGATGCAAAACTGTCCATGATCTATGAAGGTACCAATCAGGTTAATAGGTTGGTGGTGTCAAAACACATACTTAAGTGATTGGGCGATTGTCGATTGTCGATTTTCGATGTTCGATTGACGATGTTCGATAGGATTTAGGATTTTAGATATTTGATTTCTGATTTATTTCCGATTTAATTTCAATTTTGAAATTTCCTGTAAATCTCCGACGGGATTTCACTGCATGGTTAAATGTACTAGATTTATTTAGCAGGATTTCTAAGGATCAATCGTAAATCATATCTCCCCAATCGAACATCCTATCGAATATCGAAAATCGACAATCGAACATCCTATCGACAATCGAACATCGACAATCGACAATCGACAATTTAAAAGCTGTATCGGTTATCTTCAATAAGCTTATCCGCGATCCTTCGCCTGGCATCTTTTACATTTACAGGCTTTACATTTGTGAATAGATCGATGCGCTCAAGCATCACTTCTTTATCCTTTACCTCATCGGGCAATGAGTTGATGGCATCATGACCTACCTTACGGATGATGTCCGCTGCATCATAGATCACGATATCCAGGATGTCCTTATACAAACTGCTGAATTTTTCATGTCCGGTATCTTCAAGCTTTTTAACCCTCAGCATGGTTGATTCTGCCGTATAGGTTTGCATAATTGCATCAGAAATATTACTGAGCACTTCCTGCTCATTGAAAAGCTCTTTCTGGAAAGCATCTGTAGTCACGCCGAGAAGAAAGAGCACCGCTTTTTTAAAGTTTTGTGTACACTTACTTTTCTCTTCATAGCAACTGTGGCTGGAAATTGTTTCTTCAGCTTCTTTATCCGATTCCTTCACAACATGTTGTGCATACCTTACCACATCAAATCCAACACGAAGGGATTTCTTAATGGTAGTATCGGCAACCAGCAGCCTGTTGATCTCATTGGTGCCTTCGAATATCCTGTTTATACGTGAATCACGATATGCACGGTCGGCGTCGGTTTCTGATGAAAATCCCATCCCCCCGAATATCTGGACAGCTTCATCGACAACATAGTTCAATGCTTCAGAGCCAAACACCTTGAGGAGGGCAGCTTCGATGGCATACATGGCTATGGCTTCTATCGTAGCCTGAGGCTTTTCTTTTCCTTCAGCCATCAGCACATCTGCTGCATCATCGATATTCTTGCTGACACGGTAAACAGCCGATTCGGTTGTGAAAGTGCGGATCACCTGTTCAGCCAGTTTATATTTTATCGCGCCGAAGTTTGAGATCGGCTGTCCGAATTGTTTCCTTTCGTTGGCATATTGTACAGATTGTGTAATGGCACGCCTTGCAGCACCGAGTACCGTACCGCCAAGCTTGATCCTACCCATGTGAAGGATATTCAGGGCGATCCTGAAACCACGGCCCCTTTTCCCAAGTAGGTTTTCCACCGGCACCTTTACATCATTATAAAAGATCTGCACGGTTGATGACCCCTTGATACCCATCTTTTTTTCTTCCTGGTTGATCACAATACCATCCCAGTCCTTCTCGATGATGAATGCACTGTAAACACGGTCATTGTCGATCTTGGCAAAAACTGTCTGTACATCTGCAAATCCACCGTTGGTGATCCACATCTTCTGTCCGTTGAGAATGTAATGCTTACCGTCTTCTGACAGTACAGCCTTTGTTTTCCCCGAGTTGGCATCAGATCCTGCATTGGGTTCCGTCAGGCAATAAGCCGCTGCCCATTCACCGGTGGAAAGTTTGGGCAGATAACGCTGTTTCTGCTCTTCAGTGCCATAATACAGTATGGGCAAGGTACCTATGCCGGTATGTGCCGAATAAGCAACAGAGAACGAATAGCCCGCTCCCATTGCATCACTGGCCAGCATCGAGGTAACAAAATCCTGGTTAAAACCTTCATATTCTTCAGGAAGGGAAACACCCAGCAGACCCAGTTCCCCGGCTTTGGAGATGAGATTGCGCATCAGGCCATCTTCCTGTGCGTCGATCCTGTCAAGCATGGGAAAAATCTCTGCTTCAAGGAAGCCTTCACATGTCTCTACTATCATCTTCTGTTCTTCATTCAATTCTTCAGGAATGAAGATATCTGCGGCATCTGTTTCCTTGATCAGAAATTCGCCTCCACTTTGAATTTTGTCTTTTTCCATTAAATATTTATTTGAGCCTGCAAATATATAATAAGCTGTATAGAAATGAAAGAAAGGGGAGGGGTAATTAGCTAAAAAATGGGTATTACGACTGTAA
>JAGLEK010000358.1 GCA_023145125.1 Bacteroidales bacterium
ACTCGGCACCCGGCACTCGGCACCCGGCACTCAGCACCCGGCACTCGGCACTCAGAACTATTCACTTTTTTTACCTAATTTTGAAGCACCAAAACCTTCAGCCCATGGACCTCTCAGTTGTAACTGCCGTATCACCCATCGATGGCCGCTATCACAAACAAACCGAATCACTTGCCTATTATTTTTCAGAGGCAGCCTTTATCAACTACAGGGTGTTTGTGGAAATAGAATATTTCATCGCCCTCTGCGAGATCCCGCTGCCCGGATTAAAGGGCTTCGACAAAGGCAAATTCGATGAGCTGCGTGCCATCAGCCATGATTTTTCATTCAATGATGCTCACAAAGTGAAGGATATCGAAAATACCACCAACCACGATGTGAAAGCCGTTGAATACTACATCAAGAAGAAATTCGACAAGCTTGGTTTCAAAGAATATAAGGAATACGTGCATTTCGGGCTTACCTCACAGGACATCAACAACACCTCAGTTCCTTACGCCACGAAACTGGCTTTTGAAGAGGTGCTTCTTCCACAATTGAAAGAGGTCCACAAAAAGATCCTTTCCAGGGCAGAAGAATGGAAAAATATCCCTATGCTGGCACGCACACACGGTCAACCGGCCTCCCCCACCCGCCTGGGCAAGGAGATTGCCGTATTTGCAGAAAGGCTCAAAAATCAGATGGACCTGCTGAAAACCATCCCTTTTTCGGCCAAATTTGGCGGTGCAACAGGAAATTTCAACGCTCACCATGTAGCTTTCCCCGACATTGACTGGGTGGCTTTTGGCAATGATTTTGTAAATAATAAACTGAGGTTAAAAAGGCTTCAGACTACCACACAGATAGAGCATTACGACAACCTGGCCGCTTTCTTCGACAACCTGAAAAGGATCAACACCATACTAATCGACATGAACAGGGATATGTGGACATATATATCCATGGACTATTTCAAGCAGGTGATTGCAAAGGGTGAGGTAGGGTCTTCTGCCATGCCGCATAAGGTGAACCCAATTGATTTTGAAAACTCGGAAGGTAACCTGGGCGTTGCCAATGCGATCTTTGAGCATCTTGCAAAAGATCTTCCTGTATCACGATTACAACGGGATCTTACCGATTCTACGGTATCCAGAAATATCGGTGTGCCTGTCGGCCATACCATCATCGCCCTTAAATCATTGATAAAAGGGCTTAACAAGCTGGTAGTAAATATTGATAAGATCAATGCCGACCTGGAAGATAACTGGGCCGTTGTGTCGGAGGCCATACAAACGATCCTCCGCAGGGAGAATTACCCTGAGCCTTTTGAAGCACTCAAAGACCTGACCCGGAAAAATGAGAAGATCGACAAAGCGGCTATCCACAGTTTCATTGACGGGCTGAAAGTAGCTGATACGCTGAAGGAAGAATTGAAACAGATCACGCCGGAGAATTATTTGGGCATTGGAATTTAGGCCCCTCGGCT
>JAGLEK010000359.1 GCA_023145125.1 Bacteroidales bacterium
AATGCAGCCCTGATGGCAATCTCAGTCTTGCCGAAGCCAACATCCCCACAGATCAGCCGATCCATGGGATTCCCGGCTTCCATATCTTTCTTGACATCAAATGTGGCCTTCAGCTGGTCAGGCGTATCCTCATAAAAAAAGGATGCCTCCAGCTCAGTCTGCAGGTATGTATCAGGAGAAAATGAAAAGCCTTCTGCACCCTTCCGCTTTGCATAAAGCCTGATCAGGTCTTTCGCAATATCCTTGACCTTTTGTTTGGTTTTGGACTTAAGCTTATTCCATGCATTCGATCCCAGCTTATTCAAGGATGGAGCTACCCCTTCTTTCCCTGTATATTTGGCAATCCTGTGCAGGGAATGTATGCTGACATACAGGAGGTCATTGTTTTTGTATACCAGCCTGATAGCCTCTTGCTCCCTGCCATGGTTCATGATCTTTTCGAGTCCGTCGAAGCGGCCCACGCCATGATCAATGTGGGTTACAAAATCTCCCTGTTTCAAATCGTGCAGGTCACGAATGCTGAGGGACTCTTTCTTTGCGAAGCTCCCCCGCAGCCTGAAGCGGTAATAACGTTCAAATATCTGGTGATCAGTGAAACATACCAGCTTAGCCCTATGGTCAATAAAGCCTTCATGCAGCGAGATGTTCATGATATCAAATACGGGCTTTTCGCCATTTTTCTCTCTGAACGGCATATCCTCAAAGATGGCATGCAACCTTTCCAACTGTTTCGGGTTAGCGGACAGGATCAGGTTTTTATAAGCATTCCGGGTATGTTCATCAAGGCTGGAGGCCAGAAGGCCAAAGTTTTTATTGAAGGAGGGCTGTGGTGAAATATCAGCCTCAAGACAAACCGGGTCTGCTGTCCGGGGAGTATTCGAAAATTCGATCAGGGAAAAATCACCCAGGCCCGACAGCCATTCATCTCCATCCTGAAACAAGTCTTTAATATCCTTCTCAGGCATTTCATCTTCCCGGCCTGCACCTGATGATGCAGCCTTACTGTATTCCTCCGTGATCCTGTCCCTTGTAAAAGCAATATCTTCGACCCATATCACCGCATCGGAAGGTAAAAGTGATTGCAGGTTTTCCCTCTTATGATCGATGCGCCGGTCGTTCAGGTCAGGGATAATGTTGATCCTTGAAAGCTTATCGACCGACAGCTGGCTTTCAGGGTCAAAAGACCTGAGAGAAGCAATATCATCACCCAAAAATTCAATCCTGTAGGGAAAATCATTAGAATATGAAAATACATCCAGAATTCCTCCACGGACCGCATATTGGCCGGGGCCGATAACAAAATCCTCCCTTTCAAAATGCTGATCATCCAGAAAATCGATCA
>JAGLEK010000036.1 GCA_023145125.1 Bacteroidales bacterium
GCTGCGCTGAAGTCCGAACCATTCGGATTCCCCGGGTATCCTTCATAAGTATATTTAACAGGGATACTGTATTTATCACGATAATAGGGGAAGCAGAAGCGTCCTTCTCCATGTGCCACCCATATTCCAAGTCGCGAACCCGACAGGCTTTTAAGCATTATGGAGTTATTTTCATCAATGTTTACATTCAGAAAGGCTGATTCGAACTTCTCAGATTTATTATGACGCATCATCGGCTTTTCAGGATGCTCAGGATACACGAGCCCCAATTCAACCATAAGCTGGCAGCCGTTGCAGATTCCCAGGCTGAGCGTATCATTCCGGGAATAGAACATATCCAGGGTCTCCTTGGCCTTAGAGTTGAACAAGAATGCGCCTGCCCAGCCTTTTGCTGAACCGAGAACATCCGAATTGGAGAATCCGCCCACAAAAACAATGTAGTTAACATCTTCAAGGGTCTCCTCACCGGAGATCAGGTCGGTCATATGCACATCTTTCACATCGAATCCCGCCAGGTACATGGAATATGCCATTTCCCTATCGCCATTCACACCTTTTTCACGAATGATGGCTGCTTTGATGCCGGTTTTTTTCCTGCGGTCAGGATCAATGCCGTATTGCTTGAAGGTACCGTCAAAAGTCCGGGTAAAGCTGAAGCGAAGGTCTTGCCTGAAGTAATTATTGAAACGCTGTTTTGCAATACCTGGAGCAGTTTGAAGATTATCAAACAGGTATGATGTCTTGTACCAGGCCTTTCTGTATGCATTGATACTCAGCGAATATTTTGCATCCTCATGGCTGAGATTTAGTTTCAGTTGCTTGATAGTCTTTCCAAGTACATGGTATTTAATGCCATGTTTGTCCAGCAAGTCGCCAACCCCTTGCTCAGCCTTAGTCTGGATCACTACACCCGGGTTCTCACTAAAAAGCAGTTTGATGATGTCCTTTTCGCCTATACTATTCAGATCCAGTTCCATCCCCATGTCATTTACCGGGAATGTCATCTCGAGCAGTGTGGTGACAAGGCCACCGGCAGAAATATCATGGCCGGCCAGGACCAGGCCACCGCTGATGCACTCCTGCAATGCATTGAACGCACCGGCAAAGTAAGCCGGATCTTTAACCGTGGGTGTCTTCGTTCCCAGTTGATTGATCAGCTGTGCAAAGCTGCTTCCACCAAGGCAATAATTGTCTTGGGAAAAATCTATGTAAATGATGGAAGCATCATATTGCAAAGCAAGGTAAGGGCTTACCGTCTTTTTCAGGTCACTGCATTCCCCCATGGCAGAGATGATAACCGTACCGGGTGCTAATACTTTTTTCCCGTCAGGATATTTTTGTGTCATGGACAGTGAATCCTTCCCTGTCGGGATATTGATCCCCAATGAGATCGCAAAATCGCTGACCGCTTTCACCGCATGGTACAAGCGTGCATCTTCGCCCCTGTTCTTTGCAGGCCACATCCAGTTTGCGCTGAGTGAGATCCCTTTTAGCCCGTCCTGTATCGGAGCCCATACAAGATTGGTTAAGGATTCAGCAATGGCAAGCACGGAGCCATTTTCAGCCGAGACCAGGCCTGCAACAGGGGCATGTCCGATTGCTGTTGCAATGCCTTTCACCCCCTTATAATCTATGGCAACCACTGCCACATCATTCAAGGGCAGCTGGACAGGGCCGGTGCATTGTTGCTTTGCGACACGTCCGGTAACTGACCTGTCAACTTTGTTTGTAAGCCAGTCTTTACAGGCCACAGCCTCGATCTGCAAAAGGTTTTTCAGATATTCCTCCAGCCCGGAGATCTCGTATTCCGGTTCCGGGAAGACATGACCGATAGTTTTATCATTCAATATTGT
>JAGLEK010000360.1 GCA_023145125.1 Bacteroidales bacterium
GATATTCGATATTCTTAATAGCCTTTGTGGTTCCTTTGTGAAAACCCTTTGAGCCCTTTGTGTTTAAACCCAATTCAAAATTAAAAATTCAACATTCAACATTAAATTCTGCCCAACATACATGAAACAAGCAATCATAATAACCGGTGCAGCCGGCGGGCTGGGAAAAGCCATTGTAGATACATGTTTATCTGCATTTCCTGAACTGCTTATCGTTGCTACTGATATATCCCCGGATATTGAATCCATACCTGATAATGATCATATCCTGGGGATGAAGGTGGATGTGACCCATGAAGACTCTATTATCGCGTTGCGGAAGGCATTGGAAGAAATGGGGGTGCGAGTGTGGGCCATCGTCAACAATGCCGGTGTATCAGATTTCTTTCCCGTTTCGGAGAAAGAGAAAGATGCACTGGAAAAGATGTTTGCCATAAACACCTTTGGTGCGGTGAACATGGTACGGGCATTCTTGCCACATATGATGGAAACAAAGGGCAGGGTGGTAAATATCAGCAGCGAGAGCGTGCGCTTGCCCGCCGCATTTCATCCTTATGCAGCAAGCAAGATCGCCCTGGAAGCCTTGAGTGTGAGTATGCGTAACGAGCTGGGTCTGCAGGGCATAAAGCTTAGCATCATCCGCCCGGGAGCCATCAACACCATGCTTCTCGACGACCTTTATAATATGAAAGAACGCATTGGCGAGAGTATTTACAAAGAATACCTCCTCAACTTCGCCACCAAGGCCCCGGGGGAGATCAGGAAGATCAGCAAGCCCGCCGATGTTGCTGCAGTAGTGGTTAAAGCACTGACAAGTTCTAAACCAAAACGCTATTACCGGGTGAATAATAATCCGAAGCTAAGGGTAGCAGCACTCCTCCCTCATAGGGTCCGTGATTATTTCATGAAAAAAATGCTGGAAAGTTCCTAGTTCCTAGTGCCGAGTGGCTAGTGCCTATTTGAAAGTAAAATTGAATAAATTATTTAGTTTAAAAATTATAAACTACACTTAGGAACTAATCAACGCCCGGTCTATCTTTTTATCATAACATTGGAATGATAAACATCCTTGCCGGAGATCGTCACAATATAAACGCCTGACTCCATATCACTTCCATCCCAGACCAGGGAAGATGCACCTGAGCCCGGCTCCTTGTTGATCAATTCTGTTATTAATTTACCGCTGAGATCATATACTGACACCTTGATATGTGAAGACGAGGAAAGATCGAAATTAATATTGATAAGATCAGTGAACGGATTTGGATGGACCCGAATTGATCCGGTGCCATCCGGCAAGAGTTCATCCACCCCAACGGG
>JAGLEK010000361.1 GCA_023145125.1 Bacteroidales bacterium
TTCAAGTACTTACATCTATTTCCAGGAAAAAGTACCCAGCAGATGCTCTATGTCTTTCTTGAGGAATTCGATCACCGGGGCCAGGGAATCATTATTGGGGACTACATCAAAATACAGTGCGCCACGGACAAAATGCTTTGTGCTATCGGTAATAAAGAACTGGCAAGGTGATGCAGTTCCCATGCCTTCGATATGATAAATGAGGCCATACAGGTTTCGATCCCTGTTTAGAATTAAGGAGTCGTTGATCGCACTGGCCTTGGGGATGTGCTTCATCACAAACTGGCGTGAATCCTCGAGGTACTCCACAAGATTGCCATCGACTTCCTTATAACTAAGGTGGATCCGACCTCTAAAATCAGGAAAGTCAATATTCATCCAGTAGGTTTCTTCCGGGGAAAAAGGATCCGGGTTCAAAACAGCATAGACAGGATACTCAAAAGAATATGGGAAAGTGGAATCGAATCCTTTGTATTCATGTTCAGGAAGGCTTATCCTGAAGTACCCACGGGGTTTAGGTGTATATTGCTCATGGCATGCTGCAACAAGAAAAAGCAGCAATCCCAATAGCGCAGGTATGTATGCTTTCCTATTCATCCGGTTCTTCAGTTATGGTAACCATGACACGTTTAATGCGTTTGAGATCAACTTCTTCAATTTTAAAAATATAATTCCTGCATCTGATTTCTTTACCTTTTTCCGGGATCTTGCCTTCAAGCTCAAGGATGAGGCCTGCAAGTGAATCAGAATCACCTTTTATCTCATCAAAAATATCATCATCTACATCAATGATCTTGCAAAAATCATTGATGGTGGTTTTTCCTTCAAAGATATAGGTGACATTATCGATTTTCTCAAAAATGAATTCTTCCGTAGCTGAGTCTGACTCATCGGTGATCTCGCCAACAATTTCTTCAAGTACATCTTCAAGGGTAATAATACCGGAAGTCCCTCCGTATTCATCCACCACGATGGCAAGATGGATTTTTTTCTCCTGGAATTCCTGCAGGAGGTCATTGATTTTTTTATTCTCCGGAACAAAGAAAGCATCACGAAGCAGTTCTTGCCATTGATATTGCTCACTCTTTTCAAGGTGGGGAAGCAGATCTTTTACATAGAGTATGCCCTGAATGTTATCGAAGCTTTCTTTATAAACAGGTATTCTTGAAAACCCGGATTCTACAATTAGCCGCATCACCTCTGTGTAAGGGGCTTCAATGTCGAGGGCAACCACGTCAACTCTTGAGTGCATGATCTCTTTAACCTCAATATCTCCAAACTTAACGATCCCCTGCAGTATTTTCTTACCCTCCTTCGGAGTAGACTCTCCCGCAGTTAGCTCGATGGCATCTGATAATTCGCTTCTTGACAAAACGTGGCTTTTCCTGGCAACCCTGTTATCCAGAAAGGATGTTGACCTGACCAGAATGGAGCTTAAGGGATAAAACATCTTAATGAAGACATTGAGCACCCCGGCCATACTTTTTGAAAACCTTACCGGATATACACTGGCGTACATTTTCGGTAATATCTCACCCAGCAGCAGGATCAGGGCTGTGATCACAACCACCTGAACTATGAATGCAAGTACGGGAAAACTGCCAAGGTTGAACCATTGAGAAACAATAAATGTGGAAAGTATGACGATAGCCACGTTCACAAAATTGTTTGCAATAAGGATAGTCGCCAGCAAGCGTTTGGGCCTTTCCAGCAATTTCAATATCAGTTTACTCCTGCCGGAAGTTGATTGTTTAAGCTTTTCGAGATGTTGCGGGCCAAGGGAAAAAAAGCCTATTTCCGAGCCTGAGACCATGGCTGAAAAAAACAGTAATACCAGCAATACCACCAGAGATACCAGGATAGTAATTGAAAACGGTTGAACAAATGCATCGAGGATCACGATAAATGCATTATAAAAAATACCGGCAGAATCAGGTTCTTCCAAGGACTTTATTTTTTCCAGCAGGGCAATGATCGCTGTTTCACTGCTGTTTATGTACAAATTTAGTAAAAAAACCATACCGCTGCCAAGTTGGCAGCGGCAGATATTTCAATTACAAAATTAAACAATTTCCGCTAATAAAAGCCAATCTCTGATCCGGGGATAATGATATAACTAAGCCCCGGGGCGAGCCGGAAAGATTAAAATGGCAGGTCATCTTTCTCATCGCCCGCTTTTGTATCCGGAGCTGTATTTTCAATGGGTGCAGGGGCTGAAGCCGAGCCGTCAGAATCCCTCTTGCTACCCAGCATGGTGAGATTATCACCTAAGATCTCTGTAATATATCGCTTATTTCCGTCCTTGTCATCCCATGTTCTGGACTTGATCTTTCCTTCGATATAAACCTGATTTCCTTTCCGAAGAAATCTTTCGGCTATATCAGCAAGGCCGCGCCACAAAACGATATTATGCCATTCTGTTGTTGTAACACGCTGCCCTTCCTTATTTTTATAAGTTTCGGATGTTGCCAGTGTAAAGTTGGCAACTTTTGCTCCATTTTCAAGCGTTCTGACCTCCGGGTCCTTTCCAAGGTTTCCCACCAGGATTACTTTGTTGATTCCAGCCATTTTTCTTAGTTTTAATTTAGTTTACAAATTTAGTTAATTTAGTGAAGCCTCCCTTAACAAGTCATGCATTATTGCCGTGGGTATAACTATTAATACCGTTTTTAGCAAAATGTCACACTTTTTCACTGAAAAATATTTTTATAAAAATAAATGATACTGGATTTTTGCAGAGAAAACGCCTCCACAGAAGGTCACGGCAATAAGTTTCATGCCATTTCAATACTTGTTTTGGAAAGTCCATTTGTTGAGGGAACAATTTTATTTAGAGTGCATTAGAAATAAAAAATTAATTTCAGAAATCAGATTTGATTTAAAAAAAATTATATCTTTGCAGCCCACATAAAGAAATATACAATTAACTACTAAAAAAAATATATCATGACAAAAGCAGAAATCGTAGCAGATATCGCGAACAAAACAGGGATTGAAAAAGTTGCTGTACAGGCAACCGTTGAAGCTTTTATGGAAGCTGTTAAAGGATCACTCATTAATGGTGAAAATGTATACCTGAGGGGATTCGGCAGTTTTACAGTAAAGAAAAGGGCTCAGAAAACCGGAAGGAACATTTCAAAGAACACTACTATCATCATTCCGGAACATTTCATTCCTTCCTTCAAGCCTGCTAAGACTTTTGTCAATGACGTGAAAAAAAATGTGAAGTAATCGTCTAAAAAGAAATTATTATGCCAAGCGGGAAAAAGAAGAAGAGACATAAGATGTCAACCCACAAGCGTAAAAAACGCCTGCGGAAGAACAGACACAAGAAAAAATAGCGTAGCAATTGCATAATGTTGTTTTGAAACATTATGCAATTGTTTTATTTTTCCGACCCTACCGCTTTTCCATGCCGCCTTTCTTGTTTTCGATTGATCATTGATATATTTTTTGTCAGTGGTTTAACTATTTAAACCATACTACCGTGGAAAAGGAATTGATCATAAACTCGTTTAATAATGAGGTGGAAATTGCTTTACTGGAAGACAAATTTCTGGTTGAACTTCACAAAGAAAAAGTTGACAATAACTACGCTGTTGGTGATGTATACCTGGGCAGGGTAAGAAAGATCATGCCAGGGCTTAATGCTGCATTCATTGACGTAGGTTATGAAAAGGACGGCTTTCTGCATTACTTAGACCTGGGCCCCCAGGTAAGATCCCTAAATAAGTTTGTCAGGTATGCCATTTCAACGAAAGGCCCACAACCGGATATCACTAACTTTAAGCTTGAACAGGATATTGAGAAGACAGGAAAGATCTCCGCTGTCCTGAAAACAAATCAACAGATCGCCGTGCAGATCGCCAAGGAGCCTATCTCCACCAAAGGGCCGAGAATCTCTTCGGAGATATCTTTTGCCGGAAGATACCTTGTTCTGGTTCCGTTTTCGAACCGTATTTCAATTTCGCAAAAGATTAAAAGCGTTGAAGAGCGAAACCGCTTAAAACGACTGATCCAGAGCATAAAGCCCAATAATATGGGTGTAATTATCCGGACAGTAGCAGAAGATATTCTTGTTGCCGACCTCGATGCAGACCTTAAAAGCCTTGTCAAGAAATGGTATACGCTGACCCACAAACTACGTGGTCTTAAGCCTCCCAATAAAATTGTAAGCGAGTTGGACAGGACATCTGCATTGTTGCGTGATGTGTTGAATGAATCATTCAACAGCGTTCATGTCAATGACCATGAATTGTACGAGGAGATCCGACATTTCATTGGTAAGATCGCGCCACAAAAACTTGATATTGTTAAGCACTTTAAGGGGAGAGGCCCGATCTTTGAAAACTTTGGTATTGACAAACAGATAAAGGGTTCATTTGGCAAGACCGTTACCATTAAAAGCGGGGTTTATCTCGTCATCGAGCATACCGAAGCTCTGCATGTTATTGATGTAAACTCCGGCCACAGGGTGAATAAACTCAACTCCCAGGAAACTAACGCTCTTGAAGTGAACCTGGAAGCCGCTTCCGAAATCGCACGACAGCTCAGGCTGCGTGATATGGGAGGTATCATTGTTGTGGACTTTATTGATTTGCTTGAGGCCAAACACAGGCGTCAGCTTTTTCAGCACCTTAAAGAAGAAATGTCGAAAGACCGGGCCAAACACACCATACTTCCGCCAAGTAAATTCGGACTGGTTCAGATCACCCGTCAGCGGGTACGCCCCGAGATGACCATTGAAACACTGGAGAAATGCCCTTCCTGCAATGGCACCGGCAAGGTCGGGCCAAGTATCCTCATCACCGATGAAATTGAAAACAATATCAGGTACCTGGTGCAGGAACAAAATGAAAAGCAGATCACTCTTGAGGTCCATCCATTCCTTCATGCCTTCATGACAAAAGGCATGTTGTCTTCACTGCGAAACAAATGGCAACGTAAGTTTGGCAGGAAGATCTCTATAAACAAGAACAGTAATTTCCATCTTCTGGAATATCATCTCTACGACCGGAATGGGGAAGAATTAAAGATATAGTTTTAATTATGGAAACAGTCGTCAGTGGCATCAGGCCGACAGGAAATCTGCACCTTGGGAACTATTTTGGTGCTATGAAGAACTTTGTTAAGATGCAGGAGAGCAATCATTGCTTTTTCTTCATTGCAGATTATCATTCACTCACGACCCATCCCACACCGGAAGACCTGCACGGGAATGTAAAAAATGTCCTGGTGGAATACCTGGCAGCAGGCATCGATCCGGAAAAGGCCACCATATATATCCAGAGTGATGTGCCGGAGATCACGGAACTCTATCTTTTGCTCAATATGAATGCATATCTGGGCGAACTGGAACGCTGCACATCTTTCAAGGAAAAAGTCAGGAAGCAACCCGAGAATGTAAATGCCGGGCTATTGACATACCCTACTCTTATGGCTGCTGATGTGATCATTCACAGGGCAGCAAAAGTTCCTGTTGGGAAAGACCAGGCGCAGAACCTTGAAATGATGCGCACCTTTGCCCGCCGTTTCAACCGCATATATAAAGTTGATTACTTCCCCATACCCCAGGCATACAACTTTGGAGAAGCACTGGTGAAAATCCCCGGCCTCGACGGTGCAGGCAAGATGGGTAAATCGGAAGGAGAAGGCAATGCCGTCTTCCTGGCCGACTCAGCTGAAGTGATCCGCAAAAAGGTTATGCGTGCGGTAACCGACAGCGGCCCGACAGAGATGAACCAGGAAAAACCAGAACCCATCCAAAATCTTTTTACCCTTATGGAGGTGGTGTCAACACCTGACACGGTATCATTTTTTGATGAGGCTTATAATAATTGTACCGTTCGCTATGGTGACCTCAAAAAGCAACTTGCTGAAGATATTATTTCATTTACAACTCCTTTCCGCGAAAAGATCCTGAGCTTAACGGAAGACACAGCATACCTTCGAAAAGTAACAAGTCAGGGAGCCGAAGCAGCCCGGGAGAGCGCAGCCAGGACCATTCGTGAGGTAAGGGAGATCATTGGATTTAAGACTTTTTAATGCCGGGACCTTTCGAAATAAAACGGGGAAAAGAAACCGTTGTCCTCATTGGCATTATCGGCAAACAGGATGATCGCCGAAGTGTTTCAGAACATATTCGTGAACTTGCTTTTCTGGTAGATACTGCCGGAGGTATCCCTGTTAAAACCTATCAACAGTCGATGGATCATCCCGATCCCAGAACCTTTGTCGGATCAGGCAAGTTGGAAGAGATCAGGCAATATGTCAATGAAAATGAGGTGGATATCGCTGTATTTGATGATGAGCTCAACCCTTCACAGCTCAGAAACATTGAAAGGGTGCTGGAATGCAAGGTCCTCGACAGAAACAACCTTATCCTGGACATCTTTGCCAGCAGGGCACGAACAGCCCATGCCAAGACACAGGTGGAATTGGCACAATATGAATATCTCCTTCCCAGGCTTACACGTATGTGGACCCACCTCTCCAAACAAAAGGGGGGTATTGGTATGAAAGGGCCCGGTGAAACAGAAATTGAGACCGACAGGCGAATCATCCGTGACCGGATATCCTTGCTTAAGAAAAAGCTTATCCAGATCGATAAGCAGAAAGCAACACAACGCAAAAACAGGGGTAAAATGGTCAGGGTAGCCCTTGTTGGCTATACCAATGTTGGAAAATCAACATTGATGAACCTGTTGAGTAAGTCTGATGTCTTTGCTGAAAATAAACTATTTGCAACCCTGGATACAACAGTCAGAAAGCTTGTGCTGCAAAATCTTCCCTTCCTCATCTCCGACACTGTTGGGTTTATCAGGAAGCTCCCCCACAGCCTTATCGAATCCTTCAAATCAACACTCGACGAGGTCAGGGAAGCTGATATCCTTGTCCATATTGTTGATATTTCCCACCCTGAATTTGAAGATCAGATCAATACGGTAAATCATACCCTTGTGGAGATCGGTGCCCATGACAAGCCAACCATTATGGTTTTCAACAAGATCGATGCCTATAGTTTCGTCGAAAAAGATGAAGATGATCTCAGCCCGGTAGAAAGGGAAAACTACTCCCTGGATGATTTGAAAAAAACATGGATGGCAAGCACAGAATACAAAAGTGCTTTTATCTCGGCCAGGCAAAAGACCAATATTGCAGACTTACGGCAGATATTGTATGAAGAAGTGAAGGAGATCCATGTCAGGCGTTATCCTTATAACAGTTTTTTATACGATATGCCGGAAGATTACGAAGGTAACGCCTGAATCTTCAGGGAGGAACCGCGTTGAAGAAATAATATTACATATTCCTTCTGTATTGTCCACCTACTTCAAATAAGGCCTGTGATATCTGTCCGATAGAACAGTATTTTGCAGCTTCCATGATGCCGGCAAAAACATTCTCATTATTCATTGAACGATTCTTCAGGTCTTCAAGCCGGATTTCAGCTTCTTCTTCCCAGGTCTTATGCAAATCTCTGATAGTGCTGATCTGTTGTTCCTTTTCTGCAGTTGTTGCCCTGATCACTTCACCCGGTATTACTGTGGGGCTGCCTTTTGAAGACAAGAATGTATTCACTCCCATAATTGGCAGTTCACCGGTATGTTTAAGCGTTTCGTAATACAGTGATTCCTCCTGGATCTTGCTCCTCTGGTACATGGTTTCCATGGCACCAAGTACGCCTCCTCTTTCTGTCAGCCTGTCAAATTCCATCAGAACAGCTTCTTCCACAAGGTCAGTAAGTTCTTCAATGATAAAGGATCCCTGAAGTGGATTTTGATTTTTCGCCAGCCCCAGTTCATGGTTGATGATCATCTGTATGGCCATGGCCCTCCTCACAGACTCCTCCGTAGGAGTGGTTATTGCTTCATCATATGCATTGGTATGAAGAGAATTGCAATTGTCATATATGGCGTAAAGCGCTTGCAGGGTTGTACGAATATCGTTAAAATCAATTTCCTGTGCATGAAGCGACCGGCCTGAAGTCTGGATATGGTACTTAAGTTTTTGGGAACGTTCATTGGCACCATATTTCAGCTTCATCGACTTGGACCAGATAAGCCTGGCTACTCTTCCCAGAACTGAATACTCAGGATCAATGCCATTGGAGAAAAAGAATGAAAGGTTAGGTGCAAAATCGTTGATATCCATTCCCCTTGAAACATAATACTCAACATAGGTAAAACCATTTGCAAGAGTCAGTGCCAGTTGTGTTACCGGGTTGGCTCCCGCTTCAGCAATATGATAACCCGAGATTGAAACGGAGTAAAAGTTCCTGATATGGTTTTGGTTGAAATACTCCTGTACATCCCCCATCATTTTCAATGCAAAATCAGTGGAGAAAATACAGGTATTC
The DNA here is from genome assembly GCA_023145125.1 of Bacteroidales bacterium. Taxonomy (GTDB): domain Bacteria; phylum Bacteroidota; class Bacteroidia; order Bacteroidales; family B18-G4; genus B18-G4. Next base: position 8,360 of record JAGLEK010000361.1, read on the forward strand.
TGTGCCTGGTCTTCCTTTAAGATATCAGCCTGGACCGTGCCACGCACACTGCAAATGGTGTCTGCCTTGATCTTACTATATACCTCCTCCGGAAGAACCATGTCGCCGGTTACCCCAAGCAGCATAAGCCCTAAGCCGTTATGTCCTTCAGGTATGGGGCCGTTATAGGCAGGCCGTTTGGTTTCTTTTTCTTTATAAAGTGCGTCAATTTTCTTGTTCACCTCTTTTTCAAGGCCTTTCTCGCGAATATATATCTCACATTGCTGGTCAATGGCAGCATTCATGAAATAGCCAACGAGGGTTGGTGCCGGCCCGTTGATCGTCATTGAGACCGATGTCTTGGGATCGACCAGGTCGAAACCTGAATATAGCCGTTTGGCGTCATCAAGGCAGGAAATGGATACACCGGCATTCCCGATCTTTCCATAGATATCGGGCCTCAGGTCAGGGTCCCGCCCATAAAGGGTAGCAGAATCAAAAGCCGTAGATAGCCTAACGGCCGGCATGCCAAAGGACAGGTAATGGAACCTTTTATTGGTACGTTCCGGGCCTCCTTCCCCTGCAAACTGCCTGGTAGGGTCCTCGCCTTCCCGTTTAAAGGGGAATACTCCGGCAGCAAATGGAAATTCGCCGGGAACATTTTCCCTGAGTACCCATTTTAAAACATCCCCCCAACCCTTATACCTGGGCAAGGTGATCTTAGGAATACTAATATGTGAAAGAGATTCAGTATGTGTTTGCACCCTCAGTTCTTTACCCCTCACCTTAAACACAAACTCTTTCTCTTTATAAGCTTTAATTTTATCATCCCAGCCCCGGATGATTTCCAAATTATGGGGATCAAGATCCAGTTCTTCATCCTTAAATGCCGCATCAAGAGCTTCTGATGGTATCTCCTTCTTTTTCAAAAGAGATATAGACTCATCAAGTGCATACATGCGCTGGGCCACTGCTGCCTGGCTCTCTGTCCATTCGTTATAATTCCGGATCGTATCAGCAATTTCGGAAAGGTAACGTGTCCTTTTTGGCGGAATGATATGTATCTTTTCCGACATTTCATCACTGGCTTCCATACTGGTCTTGAACCTGCCCCCTGAGATTTCATCAATGCGCTCCATTATGGACCGGTAAAGCTGGTTTACCCCCGGGTCGTTAAACTGTGAGGCAATGGTTCCGTAGACGGGCATATCATCCGGGTCGGCATGAAAAAGCTGATGGTTCCGCATGTATTGCTTCTTCACATCACGCAAGGCATCGAGCGCGCCCCGTTTATCAAATTTATTCAGCGCAATGATATCGGCAAAATCGAGCATATCAATCTTTTCAAGCTGTGTTGCTGCTCCGTATTCAGGTGTCATCACATACATGGAAAGGTTGCAATGGTCAATGATCTCTGTATCTGATTGTCCGATGCCGGAAGTTTCAAGTATGATGAGGTCAAATCCTGCTGCCTGCAATATCGTTTCCGCGTCTTTCACATATTTTGACATGGCCAGGTTCGACTGCCGGGTAGCCAGTGAACGCATATATACCCTGGAATCGTCGATGGAGTTCATCCTGATGCGATCGCCCAGTAGTGCGCCCCCGGTTTTTCTTTTCGATGGATCAACGGAGATGATACCGATGGTCTTATCAGGATAATCATCGAGATACCTGCGCACGATCTCATCCACCAGTGACGACTTCCCTGAGCCACCAGTACCGGTGATCCCAAGTACAGGTGATCCTTTTGATCTTTCATCCAGCTTATCGATGAACGTTCTCACCTCATCCGGGTTGTTCTCAGCAGCTGAGATCAGTTGTGCAATAGAATGGGGATGCTTTCTTTCAATATCCTTTACAGAAACGCTAATATCCTTTCCCGTTGCATAATCTGAATTTTTCACCACATCGTTGATCATCCCCTGCAAGCCCATTTGTCTTCCATCATCAGGTGAATAGATCCTGGCAATTCCATAAGCATGCAATTCATCCATCTCCTCCGGCAGGATCACACCTCCGCCTCCGCCAAAGATCTTAATGTGTTCACATCCGCTTTCTTTCAGAAGGTCAAGCATATACTTGAAATACTCCATATGGCCACCCTGGTATGAGGTGATGGCCACTGACTGTGCATCTTCCTGAATTGCACAGTCGACAATTTCCTTTACAGACCGGTCGTGCCCCAGGTGTATAACTTCAACCCCGGTGGCCTGTATGATCCGACGCATGATATTAATCGCTGCATCATGCCCGTCGAAGAGGGACGCAGCTGTAACAATCCGAACGTGGTTTTTTGGCTTATATATTTCCGGCTTTTCGTTCATCTTAATCGCTCATATTTGGAATACAGGCAAATATATGACTAATTCGGCAATTGAAACTTATCGACCTCACAGGTTCCGGAACCTGTGAGGTCACTCACACTCATTAATTTAAATATATTCTAAACGATATTATTGCTAATATTGTTTATATTAACATGTGAAGCGTATTCACCTAAATATCTGTCACTTATGAGCAAGGCAATTATTTTTGCGATCAGTATTATAATCACTCTGGGTATATTTTCATTCACTTCCTATCGTATCTACCGCTTCTTTAGCCTGACAAAACCTTTTCCGGTTAAAAACTGGGGGAAGCGCTTCATGGTAATGATGACCGTAGCCTTCGGACAAACAAAGATCTTCAGGCGCCCTGTAGTGGGATTTATGCATGCCCTGGTTTGGTGGGGGTTTATTGTGATCCTTATCGGAAGTATCGAAATGATTATCGATGGACTGTTTGCCACTGAGAGGGTTTTAAGGGTACTTGGACCTGTTTATGATATTATTACCGGCCTTGGCGATATATTTGGGTTTGTCATCTTGCTTATGATCATCGCTTTTCTTTTCAGGAGATTGTTTTTACATATTAAGCGGTATACCGGAATCGAGATGAAACACAAATCCCACCTGGATGCCAATATTGCGCTTTCGCTGATAGGCCTGCTCATGGTCAGCCTGCTGGGAATGAATACTTTTTACCTGGTATATGCAAGTTCTGTGGGACATGAGATAGTGGGCGTTTACCCGGTAAGTTCATATCTTGCCGGCTTATTGGGAAACCTTCCTGAATCGCAGGCTCATCTGTGGCATGAGATCAACTGGTGGGGACACATCCTCTTCATATTCCTGTTTGCCAATATATTACCTTACTCCAAGCACTTTCATGTATTCATGTCGGTTCCCAATGTTTTTCTCAGCAGGCTGGAACCCCTGGGTTATCTTCCCAATATGCCTGAGATCACAGATGAGGTGAAATTGATGATGGATCCAAATGCTGCCTTTGCCGATCCTCCTCCGGAAGAAGAAGGCCAGGTTTCCCGCTTTGGTGTGCTTGATGTGGAAGATGTCACCTGGAAGAACTACCTTGACTCACTCTCATGTACAGAGTGTGGGCGGTGTACGGAAGTGTGCCCTGCCAATATAACGGGTAAATTGCTCTCTCCGCGAAAAGTATTGATGGATCTGAGGGCACGCATGAAGGAAAAAGCTCCCGGACTGTTGAAAAACAAAGATTACAGTGATGAGAAATCCCTGATCAGAAGCTATATATCCGAAGAAGAACTCTGGGCATGTACTACCTGTAATGCCTGTGCACAGGAATGCCCTGTCAACATCAACCATCCTTCATTGATAGTAGATATGCGCAGATACCTGGTAATGGAAGAATCGGCTGCACCGGGTGAACTGAACGCCATGTTCACAAACATAGAAAATAATGGTGCCCCATGGCAATTTTCTCCTGAAGACCGCATGCTTTGGGCCGAAGGCCTGGAAGTTCCATTAATGGCAGAGATGCAAGCTTCCGGAAAAAAACCCGAATACCTGTTATGGATCGGTTCTGCCGGAGCATTCGACGACAGGTATAAAAAGGTATCAAAAGAACTTGTAAAAGTTCTAAATCACCTGAAAGTGGATTATGCAGTACTTGGTACCGAAGAGGTGGACAGTGGAGACGTTGCCCGCAGGGCAGGGAATGAAATGCTGTTTCAGATGCAGGCATTGATGATAATCGAGACCATGAATATGTACGGCGTGAAAAAGATCCTCACCGCCTGTCCGCACGATTATAACACCTTTTTGAACGAATACCCCGACCTGGGTGGTAATTTCGAGGTGATCCACCATAGCCAGTTCCTCAGTGAACTGATCAAAGAAGGCAAATTGAAGCTTAATGCAAATGGCTTTGCCGGAAAGAGGATCACATTCCATGACCCCTGCTACCTCGGACGTGCCAATGGCGAATACAAGGCACCACGTGATGTTGTTTTAGCCATTGAAGGCAGTACCATGGTTGAGATGAAGCGTAACAAAAGTTTTGCATTATGTTGCGGGGCCGGTGGAGGCCAGATGTTCAAAGAAGCCGAAAAGGGCGATAAGGAAGTTTTCCTTGAGAGAATTGAAGATGTTATTGAATGCAAAGCCGATATTGTTGCAACAGCATGTCCCTTCTGTATGGTAATGATGACCGATGGCATCAAATACAAAAACCGGGAAGAGGATATGAAGAATTATGATATTGTGGAGCTGGTGAGTATGGGGTTGGGGATCGCCTGACCTCACAGGTCCAACTTAGTTCACTACAAGCTTCTTTTGCCCAAGGATCTCGCTTGCAGTTTTAAGTATCATATGATATAAGCCCGGCGGATATGCAGAGACATCTACCCGATACTGTTTTGTTCCGGGAAGGATCATCACTTTATCCATCTCCCTGCCGGTTAAATCATAAATGACCATTTCTCCTTCAACTTCTGCCTTCAGCATTCTGCAATATATTGACGTGCTTGCAGGATTAGGAAAGATGTCAAATACAATGTCATTATCGGCATACAATTCATTTTCACCCAGTCCGGCATCAAGATGATAGTTGATCACGCTGTATTCGGTACCGCTTGTATCAACACTGAATTGAACTACAGGATACCCAACATCGTTAGCCATATATTTATAATTAATGCTGATGGTGGTATTAGTTTCAAGGTATATCCAAAACCCGATAAGTTTTATCCAGGTCGAATCGATCATAATCCTGACATCCCTGATGCGCAGTACATCCCCGGACCAAATGGGAGTAGTTAATTCTCCCCAGGCATCAACCTTCGTGCTCACAGTAGTAACAGCTTTTACCCGTACTGAGTCAGCCGGTGGCTCAGGGCTTAGGATCACCACTTCCATCGTTGTAGTTTGCTCCATGCTATCGAGGTAGTTCACAGGAAAGCTGAACATGATCTCAGGCGGATCGAAGTGTGCAACCACATCTTCAAAAATATCATAGCTGCCGGCAACCCCGTCTATTTGAAAAAGAAATGTATTTTTTGTGGTATAGGCCCAGCCCTCTTCCACCATCCCCTCCACAGCAATATTTGATGTGGGAAAACTTGATGCGTAGGGCGTTCCGGCAGGATCAGAAAAATAGATCATGCTATTTGTATCCATTACAAAAGCTGAGAAGTCCCAGTGCTGTCCTGTGCCCGGAGGGCCGGGATCGAATCCGGGAGGCATATCCTCTACATTTGCAAGATTAACAGAATCGCCTACATCCAGCAAATCATTTGAGGTGATAGTTATCTGGGCATAGGTACTCATAAAGAATACCGAGCCCAATATGAATAACAGGATTTTTTTCATATCATAGAATATAATAACCTCACAGGTCCGTGGACCTGTGAGGTCATGTTTTTAAGATGCTTTCATTTCCCTGATAGCGGTGATCAGTTCAGGAAGCACTTTTTGTACATCCCCAACAATACCATAATCGGCAGATTCAAAAATAGGTGCATCCTTATCGGTATTCACTGCCACGATACATTTTGAGGAGCTCACACCGCCAAGATGCTGAATAGCACCCGAGATTCCCATGGCAAAGTATAAGTTTGGAGCAATGATCTTACCTGTCTGGCCAACATGTTCTTCATGTGGGCGCCAGCCTTCATCCGATACCGGGCGTGAGCAAGCCAGCGCAGCACCCAATTCAGCAGCAAGCTCTTCGAGCGGAGCCCAGTTATCGGCATTTTTCATGCCACGCCCTCCGGAAACGACAACATCAGCGTCAGAGAGAAGAACTTTTCCGGTAATTTTATTTACATCCAATACTTTAGTTGCAAAATCAGCATCATTGAGAGCCGGGCTGAACACCTCAACAGCAGCATCACCACCGGTTTCTGCAATTTCAACAGAATTCTGGAAAAGTGTCAGGATCTTTTTATCAGATTTGATCACCACATTGGCAAATGCTTTGCCGGTAAACACCTTTTTGCTCACAGTGAACGGATCATATGAAGATGGCACAGCATTCACACCGGAGGCAATACCGGCTTTCAGTTTAACTGACACTCGTGGTGAAAGAGCTTTGCCGGTGAAGTTATTTGCAAAGATGATCACCTGTGCACCTTCATTTTCGGCTGCTTCAGCAATGACAGACGCATATGCTTTATTGATCAGCACATTTAATCTTTCATCGGTAGCTGAGAGCACTTTATCAGCTCCGTAATTACCAAGTTTTTTTAATTCTGCTTCATCAACAGCGCCGATCGAGAGGGCTGTCACCGTGGTGCCAGACCTGTCAGCGATCTGCTTGGCATATGAAACAAGTTCAAAGCTCAGTTTCTTAAATTTGCCATCCCAATTTTCAGTATATACTAATACGGACATTATTTTAATTTTAAATTTTAAATTTTAGATTGCTTTTGCTTCATTGTGGAGCAGGTCGACCAGCTCTTTCACATTTTCGGCATCTACCATTTTACATGCTGACTTTGCAGGCGGAAGGTCATAGCTGACAAACTCTGTCAGGGCAGCTTCACCACCGGAGGGAACAACATTCAATGGTTTTTTTCTTGCCATCATGATACCACGCATGGAGGGGATCCTGGGCTCGAAGGCAATTCCTTTTTGTACAATAGCAACAAAGGGCACGACAGTAGACAATACCTCAGAGCCACCATCAATCTCCCTGTTCAGCTTAATGTCACCACCATCAATATCTAATTTTGATACAGACGATACAGATGGAAGGTCAAGGAATTCGGCAAGCATCCCGCCTACCAGTGAACCATTATAATCACTTGAATCGATCCCGCAAAGGATGATATCGTAAGGATTGTCTTTGAGATATGACGAGAGGTTCGATGCAACGGCATAAGCATCTTCAGGTACGGCATCAATGCGGACTGCATCATCAGCTCCGATTGCCAATGCTTTTCTGATTGTCGGTTCAGTAGTCTGGGGGCCAACATTGATCACCGTGATCTTTTCTATTGCCTCCCCTGACGCCTCTTTCAACTCAAGTGCTCGGGTTAAGGCCAGTTCATCCCAGGGGTTGATGATCCACTGAACCCCTGTGGCATCGAAAGCCGTATTGTTATCGGTAAACCGGATCTTGGTTGTGGTATCCGGAACATTACTAATACATACCAGGATTTTCATGTGTTTTTATTATTGGTTGTTAAATTGTTAAATGGTTAAGATTTTGGGCGTTGGGCGTTGGGCAAGTTAGAACTTATAACTAACTCAAAACTCAACACTCAACCCTATTTAAGTATTGATCGCGAAATTACAATTTTTTGAATTTCCGAGGTTCCCTCATATATCTGGGTAAGTTTTGCCTCCCGCATAAGTCTTTCCACGTGGTATTCCTTAACATAGCCATAACCGCCAAGCACCTGAACAGCTTCGGTAGTGATCTCCATGGCTGAATCAGCTGCAAATTGTTTTGCCATGGCACTGGCCAGGCTAAATGGATGCCCGTTATCTTTAAGCCAGGCGGCTTTATATACGAGATTTCTTGCAGCTTCCACCTTAACAGCCATATCCGCTAGCTTAAAGGCAATAGCCTGATGCTCGCTGATCAGCTTTCCAAATGCTTTTCGCTCCTTTGAATATTGAATTGCTCTTTCCATAGCCCCGGCAGCGATACCGACGGCCTGGGCAGCAATACCTATCCTGCCTGCTTCCAGGGCTTTCATGGCAAATTTAAACCCAAAACCATCATCGCCAATCCTGTTTTCCCTGGGCACTTTTACATCACTGAACATTACAGAATGGGTATCGGAACTACGCATTCCCATTTTATCCTCATGAGGGGCAAGTGTGATCCCGGGCGTGTCCTTGTCAACGATCAGCACATTGATACCATGGTGTTTCTTTTCAGGATGTGTCTGAACCGTCACCAGATAGACAGATCCCAGGTTGGCGCTTGTGATCCAGTTTTTAGTGCCATTAACAAGATAATGGTCACCCTTGTCTTCTCCTATTGTCCGTTGGGACGTTGCATCTGATCCTGCTTCCGGTTCAGATAAAAGAAAGGCACCTATCCTCTCACCTGTTGCGAGAAGCCTCAGATATTTTTCTTTTTGAGCGTCGTTGCCATATTTTTCAATCCCATAACAAACCAGCGAATTATGTACCGATAAGGCCACGCTGGTGGCAGCATCAATCTTAGATAATTCTTCCATGGCAAGGACATAGGACAAAGAATCCATACCCCCTCCACCCCATTCAGGGCTTACCATCATTCCAAAAAAGCCGAGTTCTGTCAGATTTTTGATATGTGCGGTCGGCATTTCAGCTTTTTCGTCCCGTTCGAGAACATCCTTGATCAATTCCCTTTCTGCATAGTCACGGGCGGCCTGACGAATCATTTCCTGTTCTTCGGTAAATAAAAAATCCATGCTTAAATACTATGTAAATCAATGTGAAGGTTAAAACACAAAGATATGAATTTAGCTGAAAATCAAAAACATATTACAGCTTAATTATGAGGGTCTTTGAGTGGTCTTAAAAAATATTTTGAATCAGTTTCAGGCGTTCTTCTTCAAATTCCTTCAGGATATCTTCAAGGATCACTGCAGCAGGTTTAATCTCATTGATCAGCCCTGCTATTTGTCCGATCTCCAGTTCACCTTCCTGCATGTCACCCTCGAACATCCCCAGTTTGGCACGGCCCCGGCCCAATAATTCCATTAGCTCTTCCCTGCCGGCCCCGCCATTCTCAAGTTCTTTTACACGTAAATAGAAATCGTTCTTTACCAACCTTACCGGAATCAACTTCTTCAGGCTCAGGGCAGTGTCGCCATCCTTCACTGCAATCACACTCTTCTTAAACATTTCATGTGCTGAAGACTCTTCAGAAGCTACAAACCGGCTCCCTATCTGTACCCCCTCAGCCCCCAGTGCCATTGCTGCCATCATCCCCCTGCCTGTTGCAATGCCACCGGCAGCAATCAAAGGCAATTTGATGGCTTCCCTGACCATGGGTATGAGTGTCATCGTAGTTGTTTCCTCCGGTCCGTTATGCCCTCCAGCCTCGAAGCCTTCTGCCACTACGGCATCCACACCGGCTTCCTCACATTTCATGGCGAACTTAACATTGGCAATTACATGTGCAACCTTAATTCCGTGATCATGAAAATGTTGGGTCCATTTTTTTGGATTGCCGGCGGAAGTAAACACGATCCTGACCCCTTCTTCAATCACGACATCGACGATCTCATCCATCTGCGGATATATCAAGGGAAGGTTTACGCCAAAAGGCTTGGTGGTGGCTGCTTTGCATTTCCTGATATGCTCACGGAGGGTTTCAGGGTACATCGAGCCGGCCCCGATAAGCCCAAGCCCGCCGGTATTGCTCACTGCAGAGGCCAGTTCCCAACCACTGCACCATATCATACCTGCCTGGATAATGGGATATTTGATGCCAAATAACTCTGATATTTTGTTCATGGCTTAGTTGAGTATTAAAATGATACTGGATACTGGATGCTGGATACTGGATGCTGGATGCTGGATACTGGATCACATCACCTTAAGCATAGCAGAAACGATGTTATCTGCCCCATCAGCGATTTGAAGAATATTGGCATCCAGCATATAGCATGGTGTTGAAAAGAGGTTCAGGCTATCATCATAAACAACATCCCCATGGGTAGTGTTGATATGTGTCCCACCCATTTTTTCAATGGCTTCAATGGTCCCCGGATCCTGACCGATGGTAACGGTAGCATCACTGAAAATCCTTGCTATCATGGCCGGCGCAATACATAATGCGCCGATAGGCTTCCCGCTATTATTGGTTTCCTTTACAGCCCTGACCACTTCCTCATTTACTTTGGCATCGGCTCCGTGAAATGCAACTGTTGAAAGGTTTTTGGCCACACCGAAGCCACCGGGAAATATCAGGCCGTCATAAGCATTCGCATCATATTCTTTCAGATCCTTGATGATTCCCCTGGCGATCCTTGCTGATTCTATCAGAACATTTCTCGATTCCTGCATTTCTTCACCCGTGATATGGTTTATCACATGATGTTGGGGAATGTCGGGGGCAAATATGTCATAGGAAGCTCCATTTTTCATTATGGCATATAAAGTCAGAGTGGCCTCATGTATCTCGGCCCCATCAAATACACCATTTCCTGAAAGCACTACAGCAAACTTTTTCATATCCTGTTAATTTGATGATTTATAAAAGGGTTGGCAACCCTATTAAGGTTGGCAACCCTATTAAGCTTTCTTATATATGATGGCAACAACAGTAACATCGTCACCGCCCATATTAATTGCCATTCCGTATGGTTTATCAGCCTTTATTTCTATTTGAGCATCTCCTGCATTACCGGTCAGCTGTTCCCACATGGTCACCGCCATGTGTACACCGGTTCCTCCTGTCGGGTGTCCCCAGCCAATCAGTCCACCGGTAGTGTTCATCGGTATCATGCCATCACGGGCGGTATTCCCTTCTGCAACAAATTTAGCACCTTCACCGGGTTTGGCAAAGCCGAGAGCTTCAGTTCCCAACACACCGGCAATGGAAAAGCAATCATGTGTTTCAACCGTGCCAAGGTCATCGATGGTAATGCCGGCCGAATCCATAGCTTCATGTGCAGTTTCCTTAATACAGGTTAGTTCCACAGGATTGGGTGGGTCTTCCGTGAGGTTCCTGACCTTATGTCCAAAGGCTATCACTTCAACAGCCTGATCTTTAGGGATGCCGATCCTCTCCAGTCCTTCCTCGGAAACAAGGGCTACTGTTGAAGCACCATCCGATACCTTTGAGCAATCCAACACATTCAGATTGTCGACAAAAGCAGCTCCATTGGGTTTAAATTTCTTGTACAAGGCGTCCAGATCGGGCACATTGTTTTCATATTCCTGTGCTGTAGGACACAGTCTGGCATTCTCAATAGCATTCCTGAACCAACGGCCCATGCCTTCCCTTGCATAGTCGTAGCCATATTTTTCATAATATGCTCCTGCCCGGTCGCTGAATTGTCCGGGGAAGAAGAATGCATGTCCGTTTTTACGTTTACCAAACCAGCCTGCGCCGGCCAGTACATCAGCACCATAAATGGCTTTCATGGTATTCTGCACTTCAACTCCCATTGTCAGCACTACATCTGCTGAGCCTGACATTATACTTTTGATGGCTGTAACAAGGGCAAGTCCGCCGGATGCACAGGCACCTTCAACCCTGATGGCAGGCTTATATTGCAACTTTTCATCGATCATGGGGAAAAAGCCGCCAAGATGAGCCTGCTTATTGAAGCGGGCAGCCATAAAATTGCCAACAACACATTCATCAACATTATCTGCACCACCGATCTTTTCAAGTGTTTTTTGTCCGGCTTCTTTAACATAATGTTCAATTCCCGGCCTGGGCTTTTTCGGGTGAAACTCACTTCTACCGGTACCCATGGATATGGTATTATACCCGGCAACCATATATATCTTTTTATTGAGCTTTGTCATAATTCAAATTTTTCCGGTGATTATTCAAAATAATTATTAATTGGTCCGTAGGAATGAAAGAAACCTGTAAGCAATACGGTGTTGACATCCTCTTTGCTATGGGCAACATTATCAGCTACCAGGCCTTCGCCGATAGCATTCGATCTCCGGCCATAAGCAACAGCAAGCTTAGATCCCAGGGTATCAAGCACTTTCATGTCGTTGTAAAACTTCAGCAACACTTCATCCTTATTTTTCATTCGTACCACTTTCTTCCAAACGATACCTGCATCCGGAGTAGCTCCAATCCTTTCATCAATATGGGAGAATGTATCAAAGCCGACATATTTATTTGTGTCAGGATCGATAACGGCCACCGGCTTTCCTTTTTCATACTGCAGGAAGCCATCTTTCTGAGATCCGTTTGAATGCTGTCCTCCCTTAACACCATCAGCAAAAAGCTTATCAAGCAGCGGGCTATACAGGTCTTCATCATCAAGGAATGGATTCATCACTCCCATTATGAACCTGACCACATCAATTCCCACATAATCGATCAACTGGAAAATTCCCATTGGCCTTACAAGGAAGTCCTGCGACACTTTATTAACTATGTATATTGATTCCGGCATTGAAAATTTAGCAGAAAGCTTTTCTGCCTGGGTAATCCCATGAAGCGCATCCCGCATAAAATGGCCATTGCCGATAAAGCCGGCAAAATCGTTAGAGGGGACGACCACCTTGCGCAGGTTTTTTGCAAATTCATGTGCAAATTCCTTTGCTTCAGGCAGGGTTTTATCTGTCCAGATCAATTCAACCAATTTCTGTATAGCCGGTGGGTTATAGAAATGAAAACCTATTACACGGCCGTTCAGTTCAGCTTCATCGTCAAGGATGTTGATAGGCACTGAAGATGTATTAGTAAAAAACCATGGTTTATGATCATTATTGGCATCAATTTCCTTAAAGATCTTTACTTTCAGATCTTTATTCTCATTCACAGCCTCGAAGATCAGGTTCGATTCGTATGCCGCTTCCAGCCTGGAAGTAGGGCGAATTACAGAGATCACATCAACAATGTACTCTTCGATGATATCTGAATTTTCGATCAGGTCCTGACGGTCATGATACAGCTTGCGTAGCACAACAGTTTTCTTTTCGGCAATTTTCAGCACCTGCGCCCTGAGATATTTCACCAGTCCTGCCAGTCCTTCATCGGAAAGGTCCATGGCATTCAGAACAAATGTTTTGTCTTTGTTCTCCGGTTTCAACATCAGGTCTGCCATTTCTACTGCCGTGAGCAAGAGGATACCGCTCCCCATCTTCCCCGCTGCTCCAAGCACAGTTACATTTTGTAATCTTTCTTCGTATGTCATAGTAT
>JAGLEK010000362.1 GCA_023145125.1 Bacteroidales bacterium
GCCTACAATCTTCCCTAAAAGCAGTACGTCAAATTAATATGTCCCCACCTGAAATGATGTGCATTCTTAAATTCAGGGCTTATATAAAACTGTTCATACATTAATCCCAATTGTTTAAATGCCAGGTATATGCCGAAGCTGGCCTGCAGCAGTAACCTTTCAATGTCCTCTGCCGGGATGGTATATTTACTGGTCTTATTGAACACGCCACCCTGCAGGGTAGCATCGTATAAGACCATCTTCATCTTAGCGCTTGCAAAGATACCATATTGCCATTTAAGTCCTTTGGCACCTTCTGTTGAATTTTCTGTTGCCAGTCCCGGCATTGAAAAATAAGGGTTCAATTTTCCGGCCCTTATCCTCAGTCCACCTCCGGCATTGGTGTAAAGGGTGCCAAGCTGGCCTTCAGCAAAAACATTCAGGTCGAAAACTCCCGGGTTATAAAGCCCTTTTTCAACGAGGGCTGTATAATTAAGCACCAGGTCGCTCTGTATCTGGTTTTCCCAGCCGAGCGGAGGAATATCGTGGATCTGATCCTGTACAAACCCTCCCAGAGAGCCGGGCCCGATCAAACCAACCTGCAATTCAGAATACTGCCTGTACCTGTGCTTGCTGCTCAATGTGTTCTTAAAATGCCCGAGATAAAGGTAGGCAGCAAAAGGCCTGTCACCATCCTGGACATTGATGGTATCCGGATTCGTCGGGGTATACATGTTTTGCACGAAGGTCATGCCATGGTAGTTCATGGAGTATTTCCTGTATGGTAACATGGTGTAGCTCAGAGGGGAAGAAGCGAAAATGGATACGATATAGTCGATACGGATACCGTTGGTGTAATAATAATCTGTATTGTTAAAGATATCATTGTCAAAGTTTACCCCGATATAGCGGTTTGTGCTTACATAGCTTATGGCATAAAAAGCTTCTTCAGTTTGCTCCCGTTCATCTATTTCCGGCTGTTCCTCAATGAAGGTGATGCTGCCCGGTGATCTTACGGGGATGCCGTTTATGGTATCTCTTTTGACAACGATAACGACTTTCTTCTCTTGTTGCTGAGGCTCTTCCGGGGTTTTCACAATTATGGCAGGTGGTATATATGCCAGCCTGACTGACGGAACCTGGGGGGGTATCCAGTCTGGTTCATATTTATCTTGTGGGGATAAAGTGCTCTCATCAGCAAGTGTGCTTACATTTCCATCCCGGCAGGAGGGAAGAAGCAAGATAAGCAGAAGCAGGTATGTTAGCCGGTCAGCTTTCAAAACGATAACAAAACTAAGTCATTTCCGGCATTGCTCCGGGCTTAAAAGATCTTTGGGTACTTTTCGGGATCTATGTCATGCATGATGTTATATATTTCATCGAACACATCTTCTGCATTGGGATTGGAGAAATAGTCCCCGTCACTGCTGTAGGCGGCCCGGTGGGCGTGCCCTGTAAGGGTTGCTGGCTGGGCGTCGAGGTAGAAGAATGCTTTTTGTTCCTCCAAAACTTTTTGCATCATGTAGGCAGTGGCCCCGCCCGGCACATCTTCATCAAAGAAGAGCACCTTATTAGTCTTTTTCACAGATTCGAGGATGAGGTGGCCAACATCAAAAGGCAGCAAGCTTTGCACATCTATCAGTTCAACATCGATATCAAACTCCCTGAGCTGGGCTACGGCATCTTCTGCTATCCTGACACACGAACCATAGGTGACCAGCGTAATGTCGGAACCGCTTTTTAGTATCTCCGGTTTGCCAACCGGCACCCTGAACTCTCCGAGGTTAGATGGAAGTTTTTCGCGCAGGCGGTATGCATTGAGTGGTTCTATGATAAGCGCCGGCTCGTCGGATGCCAGCATTGTATTGTAAAATCCTGCGGCCTGTGTAAGGTTCCGCGGAACAAGCACATGCACGCCCCTGATGGAGTTTATGACCATAGACAAAGGTGAACCTGAATGCCAGATCCCTTCAAGCCTGTGCCCCCTGGTGCTGATTATGAGCGGGGCCTTCTGACGGCCCTTGGTGCGGTAGCGCACGGTTGCAAGGTCGTCACTAAGTACCTGAAGTCCGTAAAGCAGATAATCAAAATACTGGATCTCTGCCATTGGGCGCAATCCTCTCATGGCCATGCCAAGTCCCTGCCCGAG
>JAGLEK010000363.1 GCA_023145125.1 Bacteroidales bacterium
CAAGTATTTCAAGTACTTCATTCACTCTCTATCACATCATACTCTATTAACACCTTGACTATATCTTCTACTTCCGATCTATTACTTTCTTCAACTCCTGACTTTTGCATAATGTCGTTTATACCCATGGGTTCTGCACTGGGGAATGGCAGGTGGAAGAGGAATTTCCCCTGGGGGATGCTCAGGTTGATCCTGCGTTCCTTGCGGTCGCGCCCTTTCCCTACCCATATTGCCACATGGCTGATATATTGTCCGTCGCGGGATGTGGAAAAGCGCACCCCGGCATTACTTTTTTCCCTGATCATCTTTTGTTCCTTTGGCAGCTCATGCTGCATGTTAAAAAGCGGGGTCAGGTCGATCCGCATATCGATCAGGCGGGTTTTGAGGGAATATCGGTAATATGGCCTTTTCTTTTCCGACACCTCCTTTTTGGATAATATGTCGAGCGAGGCCATGGCTTCCAGGAAATCCTGCACTGTTTTAATATGCAGGTTAAGCCTCGAAGCTGCTTCTGAGGCAGATATATCCTGATATGTTACCAGCAACCTGAAGAGGTCTTCGGCATAATCCTTCGAAATATAGGATCCCAGTATCGCTGCTCGTTTAAAATCCATCTTTGATTTAAATATTGTTGGTATTATTCAGGTTTTTCTGATAATAATTCTTCCAGCATTTCTTTCGCATGCTCATTGTCAGGGTTTAATTCTATCGATTTCTGATAGTTTAAGATGGCTTCATCAGTATCCCCATTTTTCACCAGGGCTTCAGCATAGCTGTCGTATGCATTCCATGATTGCGGAAAAGCATCCACGTTAAGCTTAAATACCATCAATGCTTCTTCAATTTTCTCTTCACCGAGGTACTTATATCCCAAATTGTTCAGGTCACCTTCGGTGTATTCAAGATCCAGTGCCCTGTTATCCCAGAGTTCTCTGAATTTCTTTTCTGCGGCTTCAAGGCCTTCTGATTCTATGGCCTTATCAATGATCCATGCTGCTGTTGCCCCTTTAGGAAAAACATTGGTAACATAGATGTCCATTCCGCTTACACTGCCATCATCATTCTTCTTAAGCTTATACTCTTTCTTATCGACAGGATCTATCCAGCGGCCTTCAACATCGGTTTTTTCCAATGGCCTGGGTTCTTCAATATCAGGGATCAGCATAGCCAACCGGCCCTGGTCCCAGATCACAGTGAACGTCTTCTGGATTTGCATTATCACATACGGGCCCATAAAAGCCTTGAATTCATCAGGAGTTTCTTCATCGATGACGAATTCCTCATTGAGGTTTTTCATGGCATATACCCTTTCACCGATGATCATTTCATTTACCAGTCCATTACTATCCTCGGGGAAAGAAAAATAGACATCTGCAGATAGTTTAGCATACCTGCGCCCCATTTCATCAGGATCATTCAGGGCGAGGACTATGCGACCCATAATGTCAACCCCTATTCCCCCATCGGCATATTGGACCTCAAGCACATTTCGGTTATCCACGTTTGTATAAGGCCCGATGATATTTTCATATTCCGGAGGGATACCGCTTATTTCGGCTGTTGTGTCCCCACCGGCGATCCTGTAATCAAGGATCTCCATATTCTCAGGTTGGAAGGTAGCACCGATACCCAATTTGATATGGCCGGCATCTACATAGTCATACTCCTGAATGGTTGCATCAATAGCAACCCAGCCGATTTTTTCTCCCATATACACTTCGGTCCAGGCATGTTGGCCGAAGCTTCCCCCGTACCATGGAGAGTACATACATCCGATCGAGAGCCTGGAAGGAATGCCGGCTGCACGACAAAAAGCTGTTAGCAGGCGGGAATGAGAACCGCATTCTCCCTGCCTGGTCCTTAATGTGTTGATGGCAGTAGTTCCCCCGGGTATCGCCCCCCTGATCTCTTTTCCAACCCATTCGCTTAAGCGGACTGCTGCTTCCCATGAATCCTTCGACCCCTTGGTGATTTCCTCTGCCAGGGCTATGATTTCAGGATGATCTGATTCGATGAAGATCTCGGGCTCCAGATATTTATTCAGCGATTCATTATCATTGAAATCGGGAGGAAAAGCAGGAGCATCTGTACCATCATACCA
>JAGLEK010000364.1 GCA_023145125.1 Bacteroidales bacterium
TCACCTCCCGAAAAGGTCACCCCGCCACCGGATTCATCATAGAAAACCTTCTCTTTCAATACTTCTTCCATAAGTTCATCGATGCTGTATTTCTTTATCCCCGGCGGGATTGAATCACTTTCTGTTGTTTCCAGGAATTGAGGGATACCTTCGGCATTGTGGCACCATACGCATTGCAGCGGACAACCCTGAAAAAATACTGTTGTGCGGATGCCGGGGCCGTCGTGGATTGAAAATCGCTGTATGTTAAATATATATGCGTGCATAATGCTTACTCCTGATAGCAATTATTGATGAAAAAAGGGGAAGCTGAGAGGGGGATGGATTAGTATATCCAGCATTCGAAGAGCCCTTTCCAGGACTTCTTGTACCATTTGCCGTATGTGAATGTATCAGGCATAATAAGCTCTTCTTGTGTTACAAAGATAATAAATTTTGAGGCAAGGTGCGACATTTTTGATTTTTGAGTATTAATTAATGAGTGGAGATTTGATTTTACCGCAAAGGGCACAAAGGATTTCGCAAAGAACACAAAGAGATACTCTCATTATGCAAACAGAAAAACTATTTAAAGAGGTTTTGGATTCCTCCTTTAAAATTCACTCAGCTCTGGGACCCGGATTACTTGAAAGTGCATATGAAGAGTGCTTGTTTTATGAACTGCTAAAATCAGGGCTTTTTGTTGAAAAACAAAAACCTTTGCCTCTCATTTATGAGGAGGTTAAGCTTGCAACTGGTTATAGAGTAGACCTCTTAGTGGAGAATCAGATAATAATTGAGATTAAATCAGTAGAGGCACTGGCTGAAGTGCATATGGCACAGATTTTAACATATATGAAGCTTTCTAATTGCAAATTAGGATTGTTAGCAAATTTCAACGTAAAGTATTTGCGAGATGGTATTAGGAGGGTCATCTTAACCCCTTCGCGCTCTTAGCGAAATCCTTTGTGTCCTTCACGGTTAAAAAAAATAACTTCTTACTTCTTCTTTTTTTGTATTGCATCCTGCACACATCGAAATCCCACCGTCGATGCCCGATCAAATCCCGGGCTCACCTGCAGCAGCATCTGCTGTCGTTCCGGGGGCTGCTTTCCACCCTGTATGTACCACCAGCTGGATTCCGGCTTATAATAACTTCCCCCTTTGATGATGATAAAGATATGGGATCCATTGTCGTAACGGTCATTGGTCATCTCCCAGACCTTGCCTGTTTGCAGATCCGTTTTTTGCACCGCATACTGCCATTCCAACTCAGTGGGGAGCCGTTTTCCTGCCCATTCAGCATATGCAAGGGCATCGTCATAGTCTACATACACCACCGGGTCGTCTGCGATTGAATCAGGATAGGTGCCATCTGTCCAATGTTTCAGGAAATTATCTTTGATCTTCGTCTGGTATCCGCTTTCCTCCAGGAATTCCTTGAATCGGGCATTGCTCACAGGCTGTTTGTCGATATAAAAATCCTGCAGGTTCGTATCTATCGGAGTTGCCGGCCCAGGATATGGGATGAACTGGTCGTTTTGTTCAGTTACGAATGAAAATAGGCCGCCTGTAACAGGAATGCTGCCTTTCCTATCGATTCGAGCTGAAGTTTTGCGTACATCAGAAACCAACCAGGGTTTGCCTTTAGGTATATTATAGATTCGCTGATCGATCAATTGATCATCTTCTATCAACTGGAAGACAATTTTTTCATGTCCGGCAAGCCAGGACCCATGTATTTTTAAGTACCCTTTAATAGGTGTGTATGATGTAAAGTGATTCCCATATGCTGCTTCTGATATCCACATGATTATTTTGTCACCCTTTTCAGCGGTTACCCTGAACTGATGATCCCTGTCATTTATCCTGATCAGATCCGGGAATTCTGCGATGCAATCTACATTGCCTTCCCTGCGGGTATTTGTATAGCTCTCATTATAAGCGTCGATGCCTGAAGGAAGATAAAATGTGTTATTAAGTTTAACCGGCTCCACTTCTTCCTGATTCCACAGACTAACATAATGGTAATTTGCTTTTGGTTCTATCCGGAATAGCGCAGCATCATGCCCTGCTGCCTCAAATGACAGAATAGTATATATTGTCTTTTCTTTTAGGGGCCACTTATTCACCCAGATACTGTCTTTCAGGCTGGGGATCATGGGAGTCCATTCAGGAGAAAGGAAAGCATTAGAATTCTGGCGAAGGATCATGGTGGTTTTGCCAAGGTATTCGAGATCATTAACAACCGCTTCCGGCCGCCCGGGCCCCATAGAATTCAATTCAACGCCGTATCCATTGAAGAATGAGATCGCCACTTCCCTTTTCAGGTCTCTGTCACGAATCTCCAGTACACGAAAAATAGCAAATTCAGGCTTGATCAGTTTATTCAGGTTCAGTGGAGGAGATAAGTAGATGGCATTGTGAACCCTCCCGGCTACTATGCCCGGCATATCCTTCACCACCGCCATGCCTTCGCTGTACATCACCACTCCCGGCTTAATGCTATCGGCGATCTTTTGTAAGCGCTCATTTGATTTGCCGCGACAATCAAGGACCACCCCATCGGCGTCCGTCGCTTCGATAATAGCAGCTATTCCTTTATAAGGATCTTCCTTTCGGGTACTTTCATCCCAGGGATTAAAACAGATGAAGAATCGCACGTCATTTTTATGCATGAAATCCACATTATCCCGAATTTCCTGTAGTCCGCCAGGCAGGTCCCGGAAGAGGTCCCACTGGTTTCTCTCATCTAATCCTAGCCGGGGCCATGTAGGCCAGAGTGCGTATACATCATAACCGAAGAAATTTGAAATACCATCTAAAAAATAATTAACCAATCTATACCGGTTTTCCTCTTCGCTGTAAAAGTCGACATCCCACGCAAAATTCAACCCTACAACATAGGCATGCCTTATCCATTGCAGGTCCTCCCGCTCAAACAGCGTATTGTCGAATTCATCAAGATCGTATAGATAGTTTTCCTGAAAGATCTTTTTCAGGCCGTTCTGCCAGGGGCCGGGGAATAATTCAAAGTGGAATTCATACAGCACACTTCCTCCGGGATAAAGCAGGGTTTCATATCTGTGTTTTTGGCCGTTTTCGACAGCCGTTCGCCTGCATAAGCCACATAATGATACTGAGTCATCAATCACGAAGCTTCCATAACCCAGTTCCCAGGCATTATCCGGAAGAATTACATTTATTGGCCCTTTATCGGGTAAATATAATTTAGCACGCGTGAGCGACCAGGGGCCATCGGATGTAATATATGCATGAAGGGGACCGGTCCCAAACGGAACTACATTTTCGAGGGTGACAGTATCTTTTCTTTT
>JAGLEK010000365.1 GCA_023145125.1 Bacteroidales bacterium
TCGAAGAGTGATGGCATTACAAATAATTCTGCCTGCTGGTAATAGGGCCGCATCATATCATTCGGCACATAGCCTATCCTTGTTACCCTGTCCTGCATGCCGGCTTCCTGAATGATCTTATCCATGGTGGCAAATACTCCGAGTTCCCTGGACTTTGGATTGGGTGAGCCACCCCCGATCACCAGGTCAACATCAGAGACTTCTTTTCTGACAATGTCCCATGCATGAAGCAAGAGGTCGTGGCCTTTGTTGGTGTCGATCCTGCTGAGGCAGAAAACATATTTCTCAGGCAGGCTTGTCTTGATCCCCTTATCCCCGTCTTTCAACGGAAAGAAGTGATGCACATCCACCCCCGGTGGGATGATTACGATATTATCTGCTTCGTAATCACACAGTTCTTTGAGCTTTTCCTGTTGAACGACAGATGTGAGCGATTGCGCATTCACATTGTCGAAAACCCTTATCTCCTCGCTGATGCGATGATTGAAGTTGAATTTCTTTTCCATCCCGGCGGGATCGCCACCCATCTGGTCGCGCTTCCAGGCACCGAGGGAGTGAGCTGTGAAGTAGACCGGCTTTCCCATGGCTCTGGCAACATCCAGGGCTACTATGCCTGCATCGACGTAATGCCCGTGATAGAGGTCATAATCAAGATCATTTTCTTTGATAAAGGAAACCATGTTTCCGGCCAGTTCGGGCAGCACATCGTAGATGAATTCTTTGGGAATGAACTCCCATGGCCCGGCAGGGATGCGGATAATCCTTACATCAGGATTGCCGGGTACCGGGTCGACCTGAGCCTGGGACTGATCGAACCACCTGGTATATATGTCTGTTTTGTATCCCGCTTTTGCGAGTGCTTTCGCCAGCTCGAGAACGTACACAACCTGTCCGCCTGTGTCGGTACGGCCAAGTTGGGGTACCGGATCGAAATATCCATGCGTGCTGAGCATGGCAATGCTTTTAATCTTGCTCATAATCTTCCTGTTTTATGGCATCAAATCTTTTGTTGATGATGATATCTGCTTCTTTCTTCTGGGCGCTGATGATACGGTGCTCGATGGTTAGTATCTGCTCCAGGAACTCGTCCTGTTTCTCCCTGGCACGCTTTGCCCTGGCCTTTTTTGTGTCCTTGATGTCCCTGTCGATGAACACCCTTGCATCAAGGTTTTTCAAAGCTGTGGTATAAGTGCCCTCAGCAATGAAGACCTTATATTGGCTAAGGTCGACCTTTTCGGTTGTGATCCTGTCTTCCTGGAAGATGACCAATGGCTTTTCGATTAAGGTTTCACCCTCACGAATGGCTGCGATCTCTTCGTCGAGCAGGAAAAGATTCACCTCCTGCATCCCGACCCAGCCGATATCTTCCTTTCTTTTTTCGGCATTGGTCTTGGGTGGGTAAACGAAGTAATCGTCCTGCGCAAAGACATATGTTGCCTTGCCTGCTTTTTCAAGCTCGGCCGCAATAGATGCTGCGATCTCAGACTTTCCTGCACCGGATTCACCGGCTACGCTTATGAAGTACTTTCCATCTGTACTTTCAATTTCAGGTAACAGAATGGCAGCAACCTGCCTGGCTGCTTTCCTGTGATAATTATTGATGATCAGTACGTCTCCTTCCATTTTCTAAGTGTTGAGTTTTGAGTTTTGAGTGTTGAGTTAGTTTTAAGTGCACCCTGCACCTTGTCCCCTGCACCTTGTCCCCTGTACCTTGTCCCTTGTCCCCTGTCCCCTGTACCTTGTCCCCTGTCCCCTGTCCCTTGTCCCTTGTCCCTTGTCCCTTGCACCCTGTATCAACAAATATACGGAAAATCATTAATTTCGCAGTATGGAAATCCGGACGGCAGAACTCGGTGAATTACAGGCCCTGATGAAAAAGGAGCTGGTGGGATTGTACCCGGCAGAAGAGCTTAATGCCATCGTTCGCAGCCTTTTTTCGCATCTTACAGGCCTCACGGCATCAGAAATGGTTCTTGAGAAAGACAGAAAAATGTCTGAGTCCGAGATACATTACCTTCAGCGTTCATTGAAGCGCCTCAAAAAGTTTGAACCCTTGCAGTATATCACCGCTGTGGCCTGGTTTCATGGTCTTGAATTTAAAGTGAACCCTGCCGTTCTGATCCCGCGGCCGGAAACAGAAGAGTTGGTCGAATGGATACTGAAAGATCTTAATTCAGCCGACGGGACTATTAAGATACTTGATATTGGCACCGGCAGCGGATGTATTGCCATTTCCCTGAAAAAAAAGCTTCCAAAGGCAGAGGTTCATGCCATTGATATTTCGCAGGAGGCATTGTCAGTGGCTGAAGAGAATGCGGACAGGCTCGATGCTGAGGTCAGGTTCCGGCGGGCCGACATACTCGATACTGAAGCCCGGTCGGCATTGCCGCAATATGATATAATTGTCAGTAATCCACCATATGTTACTCCTGCCGACAGGAAGAAGATGATGCGGAATGTGACAGACCATGAGCCTTCCCTGGCCCT
>JAGLEK010000366.1 GCA_023145125.1 Bacteroidales bacterium
ACAAAACTAATCTTATTTGGTTGTCTTATGCAAGAATATTCTTAAGTATTTACATATTTATTTATATTTAACTTTTCGTAGGATTTAGATATGATAAATATTTATTAATTTTGCAAATCAAAATAATTCAATAATTAACAATATCTATCATGAAAAAAACTTTACTCTTTTTATCATTATTCTTAATGTCTGCAGGGCTGTTTGCCCAAATCACGATCTTGACATTGTGGGAATTCGGTCCTACTTCATTTTCCCCTGTTGTCACCTTTAACGGTGCACCGGATGATATGGAGATCGTAAGCTACATCAGCGTGCAAAATACCGGTCCGACCGATGTAACCATAAAGGTGGCCAGGGAAGAAGTTAATGTTATTGGGGATGCCATGAACCAGTTTTGCTGGGGTGGTGTTTGCTTTTCACCCGATACCGACACCTCGGCTAATAGCATGACCCTTGCTCCCGGTGAATTGACAGATGAATTTTCCGGACACTATCAGTCGAATGGCAATGTTGGCATATCATTTATCAGGTACACTTTCTGGGATGTTAGCAATCCGGAAAACTATTCATCAGTCCTGGTAAGCTACAACAACATTTTCGAGATTACGTGTGAGGACGGTGACTTTCTTGCCAAGCATACACGTATGCTGAATGGAAACGTTGACGATACTATCCACGGAGTGATCAAAGTTCACAACCATGTGCCGACTGACTTAAACCTGATCGCATTCAAACAACCTGTGAGCCTTGTCACTGGCTCAACCAACTGGTTCTCTTTCGGTGGGAATGAATATCCCTTTGGTGTTGATACATCAGCAATGGTAACTATCCCGGGAAGCATTGTTGATGAGTCATTTGAAATGTTCTATGATGCTGATGGTAACGAAGGTGTTTCCGAAATGGTTTATGTATTCCTTGATGTTACAAATCCCAGCAATTATGCGCTTTACTGGATCCACTTCAATGCCGAAATCACAGGCATCAGCGATAACATTCTTGAAAACACAACATTTTCCGCCGCATATCCTAATCCTGCCGAAAGTTTTGTTTCTTTCGACTACGATATCCCTGCAGAAGTTAACCGTGCTGAGATCCTGATCACCAACCTGCTTGGTGCAGTGGTTTATCAAAGTACACTGAGCGGACTTAACGGCACCGAAAGGATCGATGTTTCAAACTTCACCGAAGGCATTTACTTCGCCACCCTGAAACTTGATAACAATATTGTAACCTCACAGAAAATCCTGGTTCAATAAAAGATACCGAATATGATTATTCAGACCTCTGCTGTGATGGTGGGGGTCTTTTTTTGGGCCGGGGGACGGGGGACGGGGGACGAGGGCCGGGGGCGAGAAAACTTCTTCTATCTTCTATCTTCTATCTCCTTCTCCTTCTCATTGTCCCTGCCTGCCGGCAGGCAGGCATTCTGCATTCGGCAATTTACATTTTCCATGTTGAAGAACCTGCCGGGCTTAGCATATTATCAAAGCGCATTGCGCTTCTCCAACTGCAGCTTAAACGTGGCACATGGTACATGAAAAATGGAAAATGGAAAATGGAAAATGAGCTAATTCAATGTTCTTATTCTCATTCTCATTCTCA
>JAGLEK010000367.1 GCA_023145125.1 Bacteroidales bacterium
CTGGATACTGCCAACCGTCAACCGTCAACCGTCAACCGTCAACCGACTACGGGCATCGCTTCACTTTTCTGACAGGATCTTTTTTCTCCCCAAACCACACAACCGCGTAATTTCCATAGATCCCGACCCCCATTGCATTCCATTTTAATCGTTTCCAGGCATATTTATTTATGATCATCTGCTTATGCCCCGGGCTTCCTATCCATCCTTCCATGGCAGCTCCGGCCATATCCTGATGCTCATCGACAGGCCAGGAACTATAATAAGCTATTTCGTATCCGGAACCCTTATAAGCGGTCAGTTCCGCCGGCTTTGACCAAATACAGCGGGCACGCTTGTGGTCATCGGTATAGCAACATTCAGACCATGGCCCCGAATCCGACCAGCTGTGCATATTGCACCGGCCCCTGTCAGGCTGGTTGGCGTTCAGGTCCCAAACGTGTGCACCAGCCACAAAGCATAATGATGGTGATAACGGAATGGCGGGCAGATTGTGCTCTCTCCTGTAGTCATTGATAAGTTCATACAACTGAATTTCCTGCTCCGTGACACAAGTCTGGGAAGCATAGGGTTCTACGCCCCTGCCTGTAATAGAGAATAAAAAGGCAATGATCAGGGTTTGGTACAAAACATCATTATTTCCAATAATAACTCATTCCGAACTTCAAAAATTGCGACATGGTATAAAAATAGCACCTGGCAAGCCGGTATGTAAAGGAAAGTTTCCCTCTAATTACTGCCTCATATGCTATACAAGGCTTACTTATCTCTTTCTATAGTGAACAGGACCAGGTCCGACATGGATTTCCTGGCCGGAGAAGCATCAAAGCTATCCAGGATGGCCAGAGCCTGATCCCTGTAGTGGATCATTTTTTCTTCTGCATAAGAAATGCCACCACCATCAACAACCTCCTGTATAAGGCCTGTTACTTTGTCGGGATCTGTATTGTGATTTTTAATGATATTGATGATACGGCGCTTACCTGCCTTAGCTGAATGATTCAATAAATAGATCAATGGGAGGGTCATTTTCTTGTCACGGATGTCTATTCCCGTGGGCTTGCCGGTATTATTGACTTTCTGGTAGTCAAAGAGGTCATCCTTGATCTGGAAGGCCATGCCTACCATTTCACCAAATTGCCACATTTTTTCACTGAGCTCCCGGTCTCCGCCGGATGAATATGCGCCGCAAGCACAGCAGGAGGCGATCAGGGAAGCTGTCTTTTTACGGATGATCTCGTAATAAATATCTTCTTTGATATCGAGTTTCCTGGCTTTTTCAATTTGCAGCAGTTCCCCTTCGCTCATTTCCCTCACTGCATTGGAAACTATCTTCAGCAACTCAAAATCATTATTGTCAAGTGAGAGCAGCAAACCCTTTGATAAAAGGAAATCCCCCACCAGAACCGAGATCTTATTCTTCCACAAGGCATTGATGGAAAAAAAGCCCCTGCGCTCATTCGAGTCGTCCACCACATCATCATGCACCAGGGTTGCTGTATGCAACAATTCCACGAGTGCCGCTCCCCGGTATGTAGATTCATTCACCCCACCGGCAATCTCTGCTGCAAGAAATACGAAGAGGGGCCTCATCTGTTTGCCTTTCCGGTTCACAATATATCTTGTGATCCTGTCAAGCATTGGCACATTGCTCTTCATGGAAGCACGAAAATATTTTTCAAACTCCCGGATGTGAGCCTTTACAGGCTCCCTTATTTGCTTAAGGCTGCTCATCATTGACAGAAGGCAAATGTAGTGATTATTTGGTATCAGCTATAAGGTAGCAGGTATTACTATATCTACAAGATCAGCACTGAATATCAGCTGTCAAATACTGGTTCCCATGCTATACATAGTAATGCTTAAAATTAAAATCATTACCTTTATCAAAAGTATTTCGATGAGTGGATTTCTATTTCATGAAACAGTGTTTGGCCCGGTGATGAGCAGGAGGCTTGGCGTTTCGCTTGGAATAAATCTGCTTCCAGTAGATTACAAATACTGTACGTTCAACTGCGTATATTGTGAATGTGGCTGGACCCATAAAAAGCCTGAGGGAGGTGGGGGCCTGCCGAGCCGGCTGGAGGTGAAAGAGCTCCTTGAAGAAAAGCTGAAGAGCCTGAAAGAGAGCGGCCAGGCCCCGGATGCCATTACCTTTGCCGGCAACGGAGAGCCAACCATACACCCCGATTTCCCTGAAGTCATAAAAGACACGATTAGCCTCAGGGATCAGTACTATCCTGAAGCAAAGATCACCGTATTATCCAATGCAAGCATGCTTCATCGGAAACAAGTCTTTGAGGCACTCTTATCAGTCGATAACAATATTCAGAAGCTGGATGCAGGCAGTGAGAAAGTCTTTCAGCTCATCAACCAGGCGGCGGGAAAATTAACCTTGGAACAGGTAGTTGAGCAACTGTGCCTGTTCAGCGAGAAGCTGATAGTACAGGCATTATTTCTAAGAGGCAACCACAATGGAACTTTTATTGACAATACCACCGATGATGAAATAGAAGCATGGATCAGGTTGCTTGTTAAGATCAATCCGGAATATGTAATGATTTATTCCATTGATCGTGCAACACCCGAGCAAGACCTGCAAAAAATATCATTTGAGAAATTATCTGAGATCGCAGAAATGGTGAACCGTGCCGGTATTAAAACCAAAGTATTCGGCTAAACTTGTAAATATTATCGATCATGCTTCATTACCCTCCCAAAATACTTATGGCTTTCGGAGAAACTTTCGATGAAAATGAAAAGATTTACAACTGGTTGGCACAGAACGGATATCCTGAGCTGGCTGCACTCTCCAGCGCTATCCGTGGTAGTGAAGAAGCATTTACGTGGCTGATGGCAAATAAATTTCCACAGCTGGCGGCGCTGGATGGTGCCATAGACAAGAACCCAAAAGCCTATGAGTGGTTAAAAAACCATAAAATGGATTTCCTGCTGGTCTTTGCAGATGCCTGCAATGAAAGAAAACCGGCATTGGTATGGCTGGCAGAGAATAATCTGGAGATCTTTCTCCATCTTGCACAGAAGATCAAAAAGTTCAGGGATAACCAGACCTTTGATTATCACAAAAAGCCATTCTAAGATCCAACCCTAGCTTGTGCCTGCAGTGACAGCAGCGGAGGTTCCATATGCAGGTTTTATACTATCTCTTCAAACAATAACGATATGCTTTGCTTATCGGCTTTTACAATGCCTTTTTCGGTAATTATTCCACTTACAAGCCTGGCAGGGGTAATATCAAAAGCAGGATTATACGCATGTGATCCGGGAGAGCAGACGAGCACTTCATGCAACTTTCCCTCCCTGTCGATTCCATGCTGGTAAAGCACTTCGTCTTCATCCCTTTCTTCAATGGGAATCTCGCTTCCTGAACCACAGTCCAGGTCAATTGTTGAGGTGGGTGCAGCAACATAAAAGGGGACTTTATAGGTATGTGCAAGAATGGCCTTTTCGAGAGTGCCTATCTTGTTGGCAACATCCCCGTTGGCAGCGATCCTGTCGGCACCTACGATCATTATGTCGACCTTCCCCTGATCCATGATGGTAGCAGTGGCATTATCCGGAATGATCATGTGGGGGATACCTGCCTGGTAAAGCTCCCAGGCTGTAAGCCGTGCCCCCTGTCCGCGCGGGCGGGTTTCGTTTACATAAACAAAAACGCTTTTATTGGACTTATGTGCCTGATAAACCGGCGACAGGGCTGTGCCATAATCAACGAAAGCCAGCCATCCGGCATTGCAGTGTGTGCAAATATTATAATTATCTTTGATCAACTCATTGCCATATTTTCCGATTTTGCGTGAATCCCCGGCATCTTCATCAGCAACATTCTGTGCCTCGATCACCGCTTTTTCTGATGAACCATTAGCGGCATTATATACACGTTCCGTGGCATAGAACAAGTTTCTTGCAGTGGGCCTTGTGGCTTCGATCTCGTATCGGGCATTCATGATAAATTCATCCCTGCCTTTTTTGGGAGCCTGCAGAAAAGCCTGCGCCATGGCGAAGCCTGAAGCAGCTCCGATGGCCCCTGCCCCCCTGACAGTCATTATTCTTATTGCCTGACAGGTATCCCGGTACTGATGTGCCTGAATGATCCTGAATGAAAATGGCAGTTCATTCTGGTCGATCATGAACACGGTGCCACCCTCCATCCAAACAGTGCGGTATTCTTTTCCGTTAACCAGCATTACTTCATATTCAATTCACAAACAGCAAACCACGCCATGATTCCCATGCCGTTCTCAAGGCTGGATTCATCAATGTCGAAGGTTGCCGCATGCAGGTTAGCCGTGATCCCTTTAATTTCATTCCGTGTACCCAGGCGATAGAAGCAGCCGGGAACTTTTTGCGCAAAATAAGAGAAATCTTCAGCGGTCATGCGCATTTCGAGTTTTTCAACCTGATCGTGGCCCAGGTATTCAGTAGCATAATTCCATGCCCTTTCAGTAAGATCATCATCATTCACTACAGCAGGATAACCCTGTTCAATATTTATTTCACAGCTGCCCCCCATACTTTCGGCAAGCCCGCAGGAAATATTGATGATCTGTTCTTTTATTTCTTTTCGCCAACTTTCGCTGAAGGTCCTGATGATCCCTTCCAGCTTCACTTCATCGGGGATGATATTGGTCTTCCCTTCTGATGAGATCTTTCCGAATGAAACCACCGTTGGCATGACCGGGCTTGACTTTCTGCTCACTATCTGTTGCAGGGCTACCACGATATGGGAAGCTATCAGCACCGGGTCGATAATCTTATCCGGGATTGCAGCATGGCCCCCTTTTCCTTTCACGGTAATGTATACTTCATCCGTTGATGCCATATATTTTCCGGGCCTCATGCCGATCTTCCCTGCATCAAGTTCAGGAAACACATGTTGTCCGAATATGGCATCAGGTTTTGGGTTTTCCAGCACCCCTTCTTCTATCATCACCTTTGCTCCTCCCGGGTAGTATTCTTCAGACGGCTGAAAGATCAGTTTCACCGTACCGCTGAATTGATCGCGGATATCATTAAGTATCTTAGCTGCTCCAAGCAAACTTGCTATGTGAGCATCATGACCGCAGGCATGCATCACTCCTTCATTCACGGAACAATAGTCAGTGTCACTCTTTTCCTTAATGGGTAAAGCATCCATATCTGCTCTCAAAGCAACCACTTTGTTTTCCGGATCCTTGCCCTTGATTAGTGCTACAATACCTGTCCTGGCTACCTTATCCTGAAACGGGATGCCATATTCCGTAAGTTTCTCAGCAATGAACTTTGCTGTTTCAAACTCCTTAAAGGAAAGT
The DNA here is from genome assembly GCA_023145125.1 of Bacteroidales bacterium. Classification (GTDB taxonomy): domain Bacteria; phylum Bacteroidota; class Bacteroidia; order Bacteroidales; family B18-G4; genus B18-G4. Next base: position 5,313 of record JAGLEK010000367.1, read on the forward strand.
TCAGGATGCCGGTGCAGGTGGCGACGGATATCTGTTACCTCCTGTAAATATTCAGATGCGAGCGATTTTATGCTGTCTTTCAGGCTGTTCATAACCCAAAGATAAGAAGAAATCCTATTTAGAACCTATCATTTTTGCCGGATCGACCCATTCGTCAAACTCTTCCCCGGTGAGCATGTTCAGTGCAAGTGCAGCCTCTTTCAGTGTAATGCCTTCGGCATGAGCCTTCTTGGCGATGGCAGCTGCGTTCTCATAACCAATGTGTGTGTTCAGGGCTGTAACCAGCATGAGAGAGTTCTCAAGGTTCTTTTTGATGTAAGGATAATTGGGTTCTATGCCTGTTGCACAATTATCATTAAAAGAAACGCAGGCATCTCCTATCAGCCTGGCCGACATAAGCAGGTTATACACCATGACCGGTTTGAATACATTTAACTGAAAATGCCCTTGCATCCCTCCTGCCGTGATAGCAGCATCATTTCCGATCACCTGTGCACACACCATTGTGAGGGCTTCTGCCTGTGTCGGGTTAACCTTACCTGGCATGATTGATGAACCGGGTTCATTGGATGGGAAGATGATCTCGCTGATACCGCAACGCGGACCGGAGGCAAGCATCCTCAGGTTATTGGCAATATGCATTAAGCTAACAGCCAGTGTCTTCAATGCTCCTGATGTTTCCACCATGGCATCATGTGCCGACAGCGATTCAAATTTGTTCAAAGCCGTAACAAAAGGATAGCCGGTCAGATCTGCAATCTTAGATGCAACAAGTTTATCGTAGCCTGATGGCGTGTTCAGGCCGGTACCCACTGCTGTACCCCCCAGGGCCAGTTCTGTCAGATGCGGTAAGGTGTTTTTAATTGCTATCAGGCCATGATCCAGCTGAGAAACATAACCGGAGAATTCCTGTCCCAGGGTCAGGGGTGTTGCGTCCATGAGGTGTGTACGGCCGGTTTTCACCACTTCGCCGAATGCTTTTGCTTTCTCTGCCAGGGTATTGCGTAACAGCTCTACACCGGGGATGGTAATATCCACTATCATCTTATATGCCGCGATATGCATTGCCGTAGGGAAAGTATCGTTCGAAGACTGCGATTTGTTAACATCATCGTTGGGATGGATAGGGCGCTCTCCCTCACCGAGTTTTCCTCCGTTCAGCACATGCGCACGGTTGGCAACAACTTCATTAACGTTCATGTTCGACTGTGTTCCGGACCCGGTTTGCCATATCACCAGCGGAAAATTATCATCCAGCTTGCCCTCCAGGATCTCATCGCAAACCTGTGCAATAAGGTCTTTTTTATTATCATCCAGCACACCAAGCTCATTGTTGGCCAATGCTGCTGCCTTCTTCAAATACCCGAAGGCCCTGATGATCTCCAGAGGCATGGATCCAGCCTCCCCGATCTTGAAATTGTTCTTTGAACGCTGGGTTTGTGCACCCCAATACATATTGGCGGGAACTTCGACATTGCCCATAGTGTCTTTCTCTATACGATATTCCATTTTGAAATTTTGGTTTTATATGAGTATTATAAATTTTACAGCAATACATCAATCTCTGACGCCGGGTCACCGAGAACTGCCTTCGGCCCTTTTACCACGATCGGACGCTGAATGAGCTTAGGATATTCCAGTAAGATCTTCACCCATTCATCGTCGGTAAAATTCTTTCCCTTAAAATCAGACTTATAAATTGCTTCCTGTGTTCGGATGATCTCAGTAGGTTTTTTGTGCAAGCGGACCAGGAGATCTTTAACATCAGCTTCGCTAAGGGGGGTTTTCAGGTATTCGATAACCTCCGGCTCAATGCCCTTCTCCCGCAAGTACTGCAGCCCTGCCCTTGATTTCTTACAACGCGGATTGTGATAAATCTTAATCATAATTCAA
>JAGLEK010000368.1 GCA_023145125.1 Bacteroidales bacterium
CTAAACTGCACCATCCCATTAAACCTGTTCGCATTTCCTCTCTCGCCCCCATAATTCTCTCTTTGCCCCCAGAGGTATTCAATGGCCATTGTCATGCTTGGTAAAATATTCCAGAAGAGGTTAATTGAGGCATAATGGCCCAGGTAATAATTCTGTTGCGGGTAGGTGTGACCGGCATGAACTTTTGTGAATCCGTAAACCAGGGTTGAATTAAGTTTTGTGCACCAGTAATGCTGATACCCGAAATAAAATCCGCCAACCCTTACAGCTTTCATATTTCTCCAGTTATACTTGTCATCGTCGGGGACGGCATCCAGTCCGACCCCATAAATATCCTGGACATATTTTGCTATTCCTTTGCCAATCACCCCCTGGAACATGAAGTTATCCTTTTTGGTTAGCTTAAACAGGCCGCTGATGGCTGCTCCGCCCCCGAATACGGTTTTTTGATCGTTCCTGGTGCTGTCAGCATAAGCCATTGTCCTGAAGACCCCGCCGGCCTGAAGGTGTCCGCGCTCAGCCTGGAACCTGAACACAAGTATTACATCCGGGGCATACTGATATGAGGATGAAAGGCCGTGACCGTAGGTCATTGAAACTTCGGGGAGCTCAAGGGATGTCATCATCTTAAAAGCATTTGAGATATTGAGTGTATACCTGATCATGGGGGCGCGAAATGCAACGGATGAGTTTGGCCCCTCAAAATCAATAGTATTAGGAGTGGCGTCGAGATCCATCATGGTGGTCCAGGTCTGTCCTATCAGGAAACCCTTGTACTGCCCGTAGGCATGGCGGAGCCGTGGGTAATAATGCTCTGAATAGAAGTCGGTTTCAAGGTAGAACCTGATAGGGTTCCCTTTTACATTTCCCAGTATCTCTGCGTAAACGCGCGATTGATGTGCATCGAAATAAATACGTTTCTCTCCCAGGTTCCGGTTTTCGACAGGTATGTCATATGTAATGAAATCATAACTGTGTACGATTCCATTAAAATCAAATGCACCGGTCAGCTTAACATATCCCCCAAATCCCAATTGAAAATTGTTGCTTTTTGAGTAGATCACAAACTGTGGATATTTCGGGTCCTGCGGGTGCTTCGAAATATATATGCGTTTGATGGTGATCTCAGTGATGGTATCCTGAGCCCGCAAGGCCGGAATGAAAAAGATCAATGTGAGAAAACAAAGAAGAAACTTCTTTTTCATTAAGATATAAGTATTGGTTCCTATACAAATATAAGAAAAGTTGACGGTT
>JAGLEK010000369.1 GCA_023145125.1 Bacteroidales bacterium
ATCTTCTTCCCAATAATAAATTGACCTGGATCCATTGTTATCCAAATCCCACCAATGGGAAATCAGATATCAGATATCAGATATCAGAAGTCAGAAATATTGCACTTACAGTTTACGGTGTATGTGGCCGGGAAATGGTCGTTCTGGTAGATGAAGCACAGGCTGCCGGGGAGTACATTATAAACTTTGACACCTCTGCCCTGCCGGAAGGCTTGTATATCATCCGCTTGCAGGCAGGTGATGAAAGTGCGGTTGGTAAGTTGTTAGTCGTTCATTAACCGGTTGACGGTTGACGGTTGGCGGTTGACAGTCAAGAATGGAGTACTGTCAACTGTCTGCCGTTTTATTTAAAAAATGTAGCCATGAAAAAGAAAATCTCATCCTACAGAAACATAGCATCGGGAGCAATGATCTTACTGCTGCTTTTAATTTCCTGTTACAGGTTCGACTTTGTAATCCAGCCATTCAGTGCTGAAATAAACAGCTCATTTGAAGTTGATGTAAGTGTCACAACCGATCATGGCATCGGGGCCGGACATGAGTGGTTATATTTTGGCATTATGCTGCCAGACGGATGGACAGTGGAAGACAGTATTATCTTCACATACGAAGCGAACATAGGAAGACTTGTTTATTCTGATTCAGTGTCTCAGGCCATGAGCCTGATCGACCCGGCTCTCCCGGATCATTATTGGTGGTGTGCAAGATCCACACAAGAGACCTGGTGGGGGTCTGCACTCAATTACCGGTTTACGCCGGTAATCCATACAGATGCACAAACAGGCATGTTTTTTCTTGATTATATGGTAGGTGATAGCAGTAATGGTCTGAATACCCAAAGAAGTGATGACCACCTGATCACCGTAGGCTTGCCTGAAGTGGTAACTGTTACAACTGCAAATGACTATTGTCCGGGCTCTCTGCGTGATGCAATCGACAGGGTTGGTTTCTATGGTACGATCGATTTTAACCTTAGTCCGGGGGATACAATCTTCCTTCAGGAGGAATTAAGGATATATAAAGACATCAGTATTATAGGGCCACAGAATTCACCGGTGGTTATATCAGG
>JAGLEK010000037.1 GCA_023145125.1 Bacteroidales bacterium
CCGTCAAGCAGTGATGTCAGGTAACGGGTGTAAGTGGCAATGCCGCTCATGCGTTGCATAAAATTCAGGGCCAGTCGCTCCGCGGATAATAGAGAAACAGACTTTCCGGAAACCTTAAAAACAATATCTCCCGGCCTGATCTCTGCTCCGTCCTGAATGAATGACTCAAACTTTGTATCCTCATCGACAGCCTTGAATACCTTTTCAGCAACAGCTGCGCCGGCAAGAATTCCTTCCTGCTTGACCATCAATTGTGCAGCACCGATCTTGCTCCCGGCTATTGTCGAGAGAGATGTATGGTCGCCATCACCCAGGTCTTCTTCCAGGGCCAGCTTTATAAATTCATCAATATTCATCTTGAAAAATATTTCCGGCTAGTCTTTTTCGAACTGCAGTTGAACGATAAGATACTTTCCTTCTGTTTCCTTCAGGAGGAGATAGGTTTTAAATGATGTATTCCCTGAAGTATATGTTCCGATAATATATTTTGTGGCTTCTCGGGATGACCCGACATGGTTTAAAGTATAGGACTTCACAGGATTATCTTTGAAGAAGCTTTTCATCATCTGTGTGGCGTGGGATTTGCTCATGGTCTGGTCCGTGTCAGGCAGGCTGACATCCAGGGTGGAATTAAAGTGTTCACTGAGTTTGACAGCATCACCGGCTTTCAGTGCCTTGTTGACCAGATCTGTTGCTTCCTGAGCTGAAACAGATGCAGGAAAACCAAAGATGATCCCCGCCTGTATGAACAATATGTATAACAATGACCTCATAATAAAGGATTTGATAAATAATGTGACACAAAGAATGCGCCAAACCTTCTTCAAAGTTAAGGAATATTATCAATAGTGATGTTTTGGATTGGGATTACAGCATGATATGAACCGGGTGTTGAATCACTTTCGGGGGAGAACCATTTTGTTTTATCTTAGCTAATTAATTACAAAGCTTATGAATATCATTATTACCGGGGCAAGCCGCGGAATCGGAAGACAGCTGGCATTGAACCTTGCCGGCAGGGATGGGAACAAAGTCATTGCTATCTCAAGAGATGAAAAAAAGCTGAATTCCCTCCGCAATGAGGTGGCTGATGCCTCAAAGATAATTCCTGTGCCATTTGACCTGGTGGAGGGGGATTATGATGATCTGGCGATAGATATTCGCCGGCATTTTTCTGAAATACATGTTCTGGTCAACAATGCAGGGGTTTTGATCAATAAGAAGATTGCACATCTTACAGCAGATGATTTTGATCTGATGATGAATATAAATGTTAAAGCTGCCTTTCTGCTAAGCCAGGCACTGATACCTCTTTTTGAGCCGGAATCACATATCGTTAACATCAGCAGCATGGGAGGTTTTCAGGGAAGTGCTAAATTTCCGGGCCTTTCGCTATATAGTGCCTCAAAGGGTGCACTTGCTATTCTTAGCGAGTGCCTGGCTGAAGAGCTGAGGGATTATGGTATCTCCGTGAACTGTCTCGCACTCGGGGCTGCACAAACGGAAATGCTCACCAAAGCCTTTCCCGGCTATAAAGCACCGCTGTCAGCGAAGGAAATGGCATCTTTTATCGCCGACTTTGCCATGACCGGGCAGCGGTATTTTAACGGAAAAATATTGCCACTCAGCCTCAGTACTCCTTAAACAATTCGCCTTCTTGCTTGTTAATGTATTTAAATGATATATTTGCGCGATTATTATGAGCGCCAAAGAGAGTATTACACATCCGGGAATTGTTGATCATGTGACTGAGGACAGCATATTTGTGATGGTCCTCGCAAAGTCAGCATGTTCATCCTGCCATGCCAAGGGCATGTGCAACATAGCTGAAATGGAAGAGAAGTTGGTGGAGGTGAAGAAAGATCAGAACATGGACTTTTCCAAAGGTGACGGGGTAACTGTCAGCATGAATAAATCACTGGGGGGCAAAGCTGTTTTGCTGGGGTACATTGTGCCTTTCTTCCTTTTGATCGCTGTGCTGGTCGGAGTATTATTACTGTCGGGGAATGAAGGTGCGGCAGGGCTTTCTGCCATCCTGATACTGATTCCCTATTACTGGCTGCTCTATAGATACAGAGACAAACTGAAGCAAACATTCAGCTTCAGCATTGAATAAACAGAGATTAGATATTCAGGCATTCGAAGGCATCCCCCGAAATATTGTAAGGTTTCTGATAGCTTCCCGACTAAGTTAAAAATACACATTATCTTTGCGGCGCTGTTTGATATTCATTCAGCACCCCTGATTTATCTAAACCTGATCATGATATGAAGAAAGTACTACTCCCGCTACTAATTGCTGCTATTTCAATAAGCATGGCCAGTGCACAACCGGAAAGTTTTGCTCCCAGCCAGGTTAAAAAGGCAACACATTTTCGAAAAACACCTCCACTTCGTGAGATGACCATTATCCTTCCCGGCGAAAGGGATCGGAGCTGGAAAGACGGAATTATCCGGAATGAAGTTATGGATGAGGTATTTGATACAGATAATTCACTGCCCAATGGCCCGGACCCTGTTGCACAAAGATTTGACGGACAAACGGCTCACCGCGGGCCTAATGTGAACTTCGATGGTGTAGGAAATGTGAATGGGGTACTCCCGCCTGACACCGATGGTGATGTTGGCCCCAACCATTACTTTCAGATGATCAACCTGTCATTCTCGATATACGATAAGAGTGGAACACAGCTTTATGGCCCTGTTGACAACAGCACCCTGTGGAACGGCTTTATCGGCCCCTGGACGGGAACCAATGATGGCGATCCTATATTGCTATACGACAGCGAGGCCGACCGTTGGATGGCCAGCCAGTTTGCGATCAACACCAGCAACGGCACATATTGGGAGCTCATCGCTATCTCTGAAAGCGGAGATCCGCTTGGTGCATATTACCAGTATGCATTTGAATTTCCTGCTTTTAATGATTATCCTCACTTTGGGATCTGGCATGACGCCTATTATGCCCATTTTAATATGTTTGGATCGTATCATCGTGGGGCTGCGGCCGCCTTTGAGCGGGATAAAATGCTGGCAGGGGACTCTACAGCCCTGATGATACTTTTTGATATGCCTGATGGCAGTGACCAGACTAATATGCTCCCCGCTGATTTTGACGGACCTCCGCCACCCTCAGGGACACCAAACTACTTTATCAATTTTAAAGATGATGCCTGGGGCTATGCCTATGACAGGCTCGTGATATGGGAATTCATTGCCGACTGGAACACTCCTGCGAACTCAGTATTCCAGGAAGCATTTGTATTGCAGACCGAAGCCTTCGACTCCCAGCTTTGTGATGCGCCACGCTGGCGTTGCATTGATCAGCCCGGTGTTTCAACCAGGCTTGAGGCATTGAACGACAGGCTGATGTTCAGGCTTCAGTACAGGAATTTTGGCGACCATTTTGCCATGGTGCTAAACCATACGGTCGATGTGGATGGCAATGGCCTTGCCGGGATACGATGGTATGAACTTCGTGATTCATTGAGCGGCAACGGCTGGGATATCTATCAGCAGGGAACATATTCACCTGATAATTATCACCGCTGGATGGCCAGCATCGCCATGAACGCGAATGGGACCATTTCCATGGGATTCACAATCTCCGGAGAGGATACCATCTACCCGTCGA
>JAGLEK010000370.1 GCA_023145125.1 Bacteroidales bacterium
GGTATCCCTCAGTCGTTTCACTCCTTCGGGATGACAGGAAAGCCGGTGTAAGAGAAAGAAGGGCGCGATGCACATTTGAAATTTCAAATGTGCATCGCGCCCTTCTTGTGTTTTGATCAAAGCCCCTGTCATCCCGAACGAATGAGCATAGCGAAGGAGGAGGGATACCCCTGATGTTTTGCTACAAATCCATTGAAATAAGTGTGACATTTTTGATTTTCCGGTATTAATTAGTAAGGTATTGTTGCTGCAAAAAAAATCAGCATCAAGTGCATAATTATTAATAATGCGAATAATGAAACAATATTACGTTTACATAATGGCCAATAAGTACAAAAACATGATCTATGTTGGTGTTACAAATAATTTGAAACGCAGAGTAATGGAACACTATGGGGGGAAAGTCAAGGGATTTACAAAAAAGTTTAATTGTAAATATCTCTTATATTATGAGGTTTACAATGATATTAATTTGGCGATTAACCGGGAGAAGAAAATTAAGAATTTCAGAAGAGAGAAAAAAGATTCCTTAATTTCTCATTTCAATCCCGAATGGAAATTCCTGAATAAGACGGTTGCGATGACTGATGATAAGTATTTGTAATAAGACACCCTTAAAAGTCACTGCGACAAGCAAGGCTATTACCTGCTACGCTTTATCCCTCAGTCGTTTCACTCCTTCGGGATGACAGGAAAGCCGGCGTAAGAGAATTTCCCGGAGTTTATTCCTGATAATAAACCCTCTTTACCCTTCCTGATACAGACGTCATCACTTCATACGGTATCGTATCAAGGTCTTTTGCAAGGTCGGTAATAGATCTTTCATCACCGAAGATGATAACCGGGTCCCCTTCCCTGGCTTTGATACCGGTGAGATCGATCATGCACATATCCATGCAGATGGTACCCACGGTAGGGGCTTTATGCCCATTCACAAGCAAATATGCATTCCCATTACCCAGCCTTCTGTCGAGGCCATCGGCATAGCCTATAGGGACAATTGCAATATCCATATTCTTTTTTGCGGGGCTATTGCCATATCCAACACGGTCACCTGCCCTGACCTTTTTGATCTGGGAGATGGTTGACTTCAATGTGCTCACATTCTCAAGCTTTTCTTCGTCATCATGGTTAGTTGGTATTCCATAGAGGCCTACACCCAGGCGTACCATGTCGAAATGTCCTTCCGGAAAGCGTGTGATCCCTGCAGAATTCAACATATGGCGCAGTACAGGATGCCCGAAAGCTCCACAAAAACGGTCGCACATCTCTTTAAACTTTTGAATCTGCCCCTGCGTAAAATCATCACTGCCGGGGTCTTCGCTTGCCGAGAGATGTGAAAATACAGATTGCACATACAGGCGCCGGTTGTTCTTAATACGCTCGGAAAGTTTTTCCAGCTCTGAAGCTTCGAATCCCAGCCTGTGCATTCCGGTTTCCAACTTGATATGAATCTTTACGGGCTTATTCCTGGGAAGGATATTTTTTTTGATCGCACGCTCCAGCACGCCCAGGATACGGAAATTATAGATCTCAGGTTCCAGGTTGTGTTGTATCATGGCGTCAAAGCTGTGTTCTTCAGGATTCATCACCATGATGGGGAGTATGATCCCTGCCTTTCTTAATTCAACACCCTCATCAGCATAAGCCACTGTCAGGTAATCAACCCGATGGAATTGCAAAAGGTTTGCTATCTCATAGCTTCCGCTCCCATAGGAAAAAGCCTTTACCATAGCCATGATCTTGGTGATCGGGCTGATCTGCGACCTGAAATAGTTCAGGTTATTCACCATCGCATTGAGGTTGATCTCAAGCACGGTTTCATGCGACTTTTGCTGTAAAGCCTTGCCGATCTGCTCAAATTCAAACACCCTGGCACCCTTAAGCAAAATTGTTTCATTGATGAAAGATGTAAAGGAGAATTTCCGCATGAACTCCTCGGTGGAGAGGTAGAATTCTTTTTCCATCTCAAATGCACCGGCATGCCGGATTATGGAAGGGCCGATGCCAATGATGCGGCCAATGTTCTTCTGCTTGAGAATACCTGCAATATCAGTATATAATTCTTCCGCATCCTTTCCACTTTGCAAGATATCGGAAAGAATAACAGTCCGCTTTTTATGTTGCGACTGCTGGTTCAGGAAGTCAATGGCGATGGCCAGGGAGTTGATATCTGAGTTGTAGCTGTCGTTGATGATGGTACAGTGGTTGATCCCGGCCTTCATCTCCAGGCGCATGGCAATTGGTTGCAGTCCATTCATTCCCGCTGCTATTGCATCCTGTTCCATGCCCAGGTGCAGGAGGGTAGCCCAGCAGTGGATGGCATTTTCTATCGATGCTTCGTCCACAAAGGGAATGTCAATGCTGATATTCTCTTCCCGGTAGATCCCTGTAATTCTTGAACGCTCCACCTTATCCTTCACCACAGAGGTGATCTGCAGGTCGGCAGCTTCCTTCCTGCTCCAGGTAAATGCTTTTACCGTTTCCAGTATCTGTGACCTTATCAGCCCCCCTTGTATGGCACTATGGTCGAGGCAATAGATCAGGGTATCAACCTTGGTAAACAGCTTTAGTTTCTCACCTACTTTCTGGCTCAGGCTGATAAAATTCTCATTATGTGCCTCACCAATATTGGTAAAGATCCCTATTTGCGGCCGGATAATGGATTGCAGCTTATCCATCTCATCAGGCTGGGATATGCCGGCTTCAAAGATGGCCAGATCGTTGGAAGCCTCGATCTGCCACACGGATAATGGCACCCCGATCTGGGAGTTATAGCTTTTAGGACTACGAACGATCCTGTACTTTTTGTTCAGGAGCTGGAATAACCATTCCTTGATGATAGTTTTGCCGTTGCTGCCAGTAATGCCGATCACAGGAATATCAAATTTCTTGCGGTGTGCCGCAGTAAGGGCCTGCAAAGCAGCCAGGGTATTCTTTACAAGTATAAAATTCGCACCCTTGTATTCATCAAGTTTAATGTTGTTCACCGAAACAACGAATGAACGGATCCCTTTGCTGTATAGTTCAGGGATATAATCATGTCCGTTCTTGTTTCGTCCGGTCAGGGCAAAGAAAATGCAGTTGTCGGGAGTAACAAGCCGTCGGCTGTCAACCAGTATATCCGAAATCTCCGGATTGTTGTTGCTTTTCCTGATCAGCTCTCCGTTGACGATGGTTTCTATTTCTGATATCTTAAACATGATCCCTATTGATTATCGCTATGTTGGCATAGCTTCAATACAATAACTGCAATTTTTACTTTATGGTATTTACTTTTTTGAATTTGGATTTTTTATTGCACCCCGTTTTGCCCGGGAGTTTCTTCAACAGGCAGGGGATTTTTGTTCAAAGCATCAAAACGCATGCGGTTACGAAAAATATCACCTGCCAGATAGATGGCCGAGCGCATAGATTCCGGTGATGCTTCATTCTTGCCGGCAATCTCATAGGCAGTTCCATGTGCAGGAGAGGTGCGAATGATGGGAAGCCCCGCTGTAAAGTTCACTCCCGACTCGAACGAAAGTACCTTGAAAGGGATCATGCCCTGGTCATGATACATGGCCAGTATGCCATCAAACTTCGTAAAAGCAGAAGATCCGAAAAAGCCATCGGCAGCATAAGGCCCGAAAGCATGTATTCCTTCCTTAAAAGCTTCTTCAACTGCCGGGATGATGATCTCCTCTTCTTCCTTGCCCAGCAAGCCATTATCACCGGCATGCGGGTTGAGCCCGAGCAGGGCGATCCTGGGCTTGGGAATGCTGAAATCCCGCTGCAGGGAACTATCCATGATCCTGAGTTTTTGAAGGATAAGCTCTTTGCTCAAATGAGACGACACCTCCACTAAAGGAATATGGCCTGTCACAACACCGATCCTGATATTATGGCTGACCATCATCATGAGGAAATCCTCGCTCTCGAATTTTTCAGCAAGGTATTCCGTATGCCCCGGGAAAGTGAATTTTTCCGACTGTATATTCTTTTTATTGATGGGAGCGGTAACCAGCACATCCAGCTTCTTGTCTTTCATGTCCTGAATTGCTTTCTCAAGAGCCTGGTAGGCCAGATCACCCGCTATACTGGTCGACTTCCCAATTTCTATCTTTACCTCCTCATCAACACAATTAATGATATTCGAACGTTTAGGGTTGGCCGCATCAGCATTCTTTACCAGGTTAAAATTAAAATCATTCATATCCAGCACCTTCCTGTGATAAGAAGCTACTTTCGACACACCATACACCACCGGTGTGATCAGATCAAGTATCCGCTGATCATGAAGTGCCTTGATAATGATCTCATATCCGATCCCGTTCAGGTCACCATGGGTGATGCCCACTTTGACACGAATGCCTTCTTTCTTTTCAGACTTAATCATGATTAATTCATTTTGAGTTTACAAAGATATGGAAATTGTT
>JAGLEK010000371.1 GCA_023145125.1 Bacteroidales bacterium
CTTTCCGATACCGACATTGCCATCTTCGGTGTTTCCGAAGACCGCAACTCCGTGAACAATGAAGGCTGTGCCTTTGGTGCCGATGTGGTACGCAAGCATCTGTATCGCCTGTTTACAGGCAATGAGGATGTGAAGATCGCCGACCTGGGTAATATCATACAGGGGCATAGCGTTGACGATACCTATTTTGCCGTTACTAATGTGGTGGCCGGCCTGGTGATGAACGGCATCATCCCCGTGATCATCGGTGGCGGGCAGGACCTCAGCTATGCCGTATACCGTGCCTACGAGCAACTGGGGCAGATCATCAACATTGTGGCTGTCGACCCTATGTTCGACCTGGGAAAAGACAGCGGTGAGATCGACTCCCGGTCGTACCTCAGCAAGATCATCCTGCACCAGCCCAACTACCTCTTCAACTATACCAATGTTGGCTACCAGAGCTATTTTGTAGACAATGATGCCGTCGACCTGATGAATAAATTATATTTCGACATCTACCGCCTGGGCAATGTGCGTGAAAATATGGACGATGTAGAGCCCGTGGTGCGCAATGCCGACATGCTGAGCATCGATATTTCCTCCGTGCGCAGCGCCGACGCCCCGGGTAACGGCAACGCTATCCCCAATGGCTTTAACGGTGAAGACCTCTGCCGCATCGTGCGCTATGCCGGCCTCAGCGACAAGCTTTCCTCCATCGGTTTTTACGAGTACAACCCTGCCTACGATCCCCGCGAGCAGACCGCCATGCTCCTCTCCCAGGCACTGTGGTATTTCCTTGAGGGCTATTACCAACGCAAGGACGACTACCCGGCACGCGCACGCGACCAGTACGTGAAGTTCCATGTGAAGATACAGGATCATAAGGAAGAGATCATCTTTTACAAGAGCAAGAAGAGCGAGCGCTGGTGGATGGAAGTACCTGTGGAAACCGACCTTATGACCAAGTACGAACGCCACTACATGGTGCCTTGCTCCCACCGCGACTACCAGGATGCCATGGATAATAATATTCC
>JAGLEK010000372.1 GCA_023145125.1 Bacteroidales bacterium
GAAATGATTTCAGCATCTTCAAAGCCGAGTTTATCAAAAATGATTCGTTGAAGTTTGTTGTATTGGCCAAAGCGGCATGGTCCATTATGATCCGGCATAAAGAAACTGGCTTTTTTAGGATCAGTTTCAGGATCATAGAGTTTCTTTAGAAAATTACCGGTAGTACACACCATCGGGAAGCATTCCCGGGCAGAAGTGTTTATCCGACCAAGTTCCAGGTCAACCTCATTCTGCATGGGGAGTACTTCAGCATTTATTCCACAGCTGCGGCTGGCAGCGGCAATGGCGTATGCCGCATCACTCATATATGGAAAATACAAGGTTCGGTCTGTTAGGGGAGTAGATCTCTGGACGCCCGGTGTAAAATACTTCTGCTTCCTTTTTTCCACTAATTGAGATCCTCTAAGGCTGTCTAAAAATGCCTCATAACGAGTGATCATGCCAGCATCTGCGCTGTGTTCATCAATCTCCAGTTCGAGATAGGGTTTGCCTGCCATCTCTTCGTGTACAAAATGGGCGAGGAATGAATCAGGGCCACACCTGAAGTTCCCCATATAAATTGCATGAAGTTTTTTGTCCCGGGCAACAATTCTGGCCCCTGCCAGGATCTTTTGACCATTGGGCCAATACATTTGTGGGTAGTCATTCAGTATATGTTCGCTACCCAAAGGAAGGTAATCAAGCGGAATGGGCAATACATCCTGGTTGATCAACTTCTCAACCATGCTTAGGTTCAGGGCCGGATCACCTGTATTGTAAACCCTACCAATAATTACCAGCGCTTGTTTATCATCTGGTAAATTATTCATCACTTCCTGGCCTCTTAAGACTATTTTATTTTCAAAATCTATCTGAGCTTTATCTGCTTTTTCAATTGCTTTGACAACTTTTCGTTTGGAGATACCGAATTTACCGTGCATAAAATCGGATAGCTCTTTATTTAATACCCTTCCAAAATACTTGAAATTCAAGGTTGGAATGAGCATTCTATCAATCAGTGAATCGTCATTAATTGCTGCTTTCACCATAAAGGGGAAGGTCTGCACCCAGGGGCAATTGAAGTTGCTTGTAGTATTGTCATCCTCCGTTTTTGCGTTAATGATGAACGGTGTAAATACATAATCCGCCCCTTTTTCCAGAAGATCCAGGATATGGCCATGCATGAGTTCAACCGGAAAACAGGTTTCCGCTATGATCATTCCCAGTGACTTTCTAATCAGCTGGTTATTTGATTCCGGTGATATTACAACTCTGAAACCCAATTCGCTAAAGAAAGTTCGCCAGAATGGGAACTGCTGATAGAACAACATCAGTGCTCGTGGTATGCCAATGGTTATCCTGTCGTCCTTTGGCTCTTCCTGATATCCATTTAGCAAAAGCTCATTTCTTTCTTCAAATAAGTTTGGGATGTCCTTACCTTTGCCTTTTCGGTCCTCAACTTCCCATTTATCACAGCGTCCTCCGTAATACAGTGGCTTCTCTTCCCCTTCAATACGTATCCTTCTTATCTCACACTGATTTGAGCATGCTGTGCAGGTAAACTTATCTACCGTATAAGGTATTTTACTAATATCGAAGCCCTTAAAACGTGTAATCTGGCCTTCAACCATGAATTCGCGTGCGAGGATGGCTGCTCCAATGGCGCCTGTTACATCAAAATGAGGTGGAATTGTGATTTTCTTGCCGGTTACTTTTTCAAAGGCAGCTACTACCGCCTTGTTATTAGTAACGCCCCCCTGGAAAAAAATATGGTCACCGATTCTTTTCTTACGGACGACTTTCTGAATATAATTTTCAACGATTGAATAGGCCAGGCCGCCTATGAGGTTTTCTTTCTTTACTCCTTTCTGTTGTTGTGAATTAAGATCAGACTCCATAAACACTGTACACCGGTTACCCAATCCGGCAGGTCTTTCCGCTTCGAGTGCCAGCTTTCCAAATTCTTCAACTATATTGATGTCAAGTTTTTCAGCTTGTTCTTCCAGAAACGATCCGGTACCGGCAGCGCATACCTTATTCATCTCAAAATCAACTATTACTCCCTTGTCAATACTAATGTATTTTGAGTCCTGTCCACCAATTTCAAAGATGGTATCTACAGTGGAATCATAGGTGATGGCAGCTGTAGCCTGTGCAGTAATCTCGTTTCGGATGACATCCGCACCAATAAAATCCCCGGTCAGGTAACGGCCAGAACCTGTAGTTCCTGCTCCTATTACATTTACACGGTTGCCCACTTCCTCATTGATCTCGGACATACCACGTCGAATAGCTTCCAGAGGTTTACTGGCCGTAGGCAGATACCTACGGGCAATTACATGATTATCTTTATC
>JAGLEK010000373.1 GCA_023145125.1 Bacteroidales bacterium
TGCTTTCAGGATGGCGATGCAGGCCTGCTGTTCCCGGAATCATATACCATCATTAGCAATACAGTGGTCCCATGTCCGGGTTTCAACGGTACCACTTTGGGAACCACATGTACTAATGCTATATGGGGCGGGCACATCGATATCGATGTTTCGAACTTTATGCCCAGCCAAACGATCGGTTTAATGAATGTGGTCATGGACTTCAACCAGAATGGAGTATGGGGTGACCAGGTGTTATGTAGCGGGGTGTCGTATCCGGAGCATGTGCTGGTCGACTTTCCCATTCCCAACCCATTTGCCGGGCCTCTCTCAGTCCTTGGCCCCCCCGGTTTTATGATAGGGCCTAACAGTGGTTACGTCTGGGCAAGGTTCACAATTTCCGAATTGCAGGTTGGCGCGGATTGGGATGGCCATGGATTTTTTGAGGATGGGGAATCGGAAGATTATCTGCTTCACATTTCAGCCGGACTGCAAAGTGACTTCGGAGATGCGCCTGAAGATGTGCTTGCCTATCCTTCCAACGGTGTGGTAGGTGCATTTCCAACATGTATCACAGCAGGTGCCAACGGTTTTGTTGAACACCTGGCTAACGGAGCCGATCTGGGGCCTTCAATTGATCTTGAACTTGATGGCAATGCGGGATTATGCCCCTCATTTTCACCTTATGATGACGATGAGTGTTTTGCAGGCGGTGACGCCGGATTGCTCATGCCGGAGCCGTTCACCATTGTGAACAGTGTAGTGGTAACATGTCCGAACTCTAACGGTACAAGCCTGGGATACCCATGCGACACTGCCGTCTGGGGAGCCAATGTCGACATTGACGTGAACAACTTCTCGATCACGCAGGCTGATGTTTTTATGAATGTACTCGTTGACTGGAGCCAGAATGGCGTATGGGGCGATACTGTATATTGTCCTGATGTAATGGTGCCTGAGCATGTGCTGCAAAACTTTGTAGTACCGATTAACTATTCCGGCCCCCTTTCAGGACTTTTGCCTCCTGATTTTGTTATAGGGCCTGAACCTGGCTACTTCTGGTGCAGGTTTACCATTTCCGAAATGCCGGTATCTGTCCCCTGGGATGGCAACGGCTTCTTTGATGATGGCGAAACAGAAGATTACCTGATTCTTGTTGATACAGCCTCTTCGGGAGGTGAAGTAGAATATGGGGATGCACCCGACGGGGTGATGGCCTATCCTTCCAATGGTGTTCTCGGCAATTTTCCCACCTGTGTGAACGTGCCGGCCACCGGATTCATCTCCCACACTAATTTCGGGGCGATACTGGGCCCGATGGTCGATTTTGAACCTGAAGGGAATGCCGGACTATGTCCTTCCTTCACGCCTTACGACAATGATGAGTGCTTCCAGGATGGGGATGCAGGGCTTATTTTCCCTGATCCATATACCATCCAGGGTGGGGTAGTGGTATTATGCCCTAATTCAGTAGGTACTTCTCTCGGAAACGTATGTACAAATGCAGTATGGGGAACAAATCTCGATATCGATGTTTCGAACTTCATGCCAGGCCAGACTACCGGATATCTTAATGTGTTATTCGATTGGACCCGGAATGGCAAATGGGGTGATATAGCCCAGTGTGTGGGTGCACAGGCCCCGGAGCATGTGCTGCAGAATTTTGTTATCCCGAATGGATTCAGCGGACCTGTTTCCGGCTTATTGCCGCCAAATTTCCTGATCGGCCCTAATGTTGGCTATGTATGGGCCCGCTTCACCATTTCTGAAGCAATGATGCCGGTTAACTGGGATGGCCATGGCTCATTTGAAGACGGTGAGTCAGAGGATTATCTGATTGATGTCGGTTCACAACCGCAACCGGATGCTGAATATGGCGATGCCCCCGAAGGCTCAATGGGTTATCCTTCAACCGGAGTGCTGGGAACTTTCCCGACTTGTATCGGCGTTGGCGTGGCGAATCATTATGTGATCCACCACCTGGATGAAATGCTCTTCTTCGGGCCTATGAAGGATTTCGAGACGGATGGCAATGCAGGCCTCTGCAGCCCGTACAATGTTCCTTACGACAATGATGAATGTTTCGTTGATGGAGATGCAGGATTGATAGTGCCGCCGTCATATACGATACAGCTTAGCGGAGGAACGTACAGCGTAGTGCCTTGTACCGCTGTTACCGGCCTTCTCGATACGATCTGCCATATCGTGCGCTGGGGCCCTGAAGTGGATATTGATGTTACAAACTGGGATACCATCGATGCCCTCGTAAATGTTGTGATGGACTTCAACCATGATGGAAAATGGGCTCTTGATAATACCACACAATGCAGCGGAACAACCGTGCCGGAGCATGTATTGGTTAACTTTGTAGTACCCGGTGGATACATTGGCCCCTTATCGGGACTTAACCCGCCACCTTTCCAGGCAGGGCCATATGTTGGCTATCTCTGGACACGCTTTACAGTGAGCGAACAAACCGTAAGCGTTGACTGGGATGGCGTAGGTAACTTCGAGAAAGGCGAATCGGAAGATTACCTGCTGTATATCGATCTTGGCGAAGGAATAGGTGAAAACCCCTTCGATCAGGATCTGAACCTGCAGATATTCCCGAATCCAACAAATAATAGCTGTACCATCACTTATGACCTGCAGTCATCCGCTGCAGTCAGTATTGGCGTGTATGACATACGCGGCAGCCTTATCAGGATGCTTACTGATGAGCAGACGGCAACAGGACATCAAACCCTTATTTGGGACGGTGCCAATGATGGCGGGCAGGCAGTTGGTTCAGGTATTTATATTGTGAAAGTATCACTCGACAATGTTACTGTCGAAAGGGAAAAAGTGCTGATGATAAGGTAAATTGCACGATTGCGCGATTGAGCGATGTAGCGATTTTCGAAGTGTTGGAATATCGCTGCATCGTTCATTTTATTTTTCATATCCCCGGGCGATATGGTATGAAGCTTTATCAAAAAACAGCATCATGCGCCTTTCAAGCTCCAGGGCCATATATATGCCGATGGGCTTGTTCCACATGCCATGCGACAAGGCAAATTCCCATATGCACATACGGCTGAGGCTCAATGCGCTGAGCACCTCACTTAATGCAA
>JAGLEK010000374.1 GCA_023145125.1 Bacteroidales bacterium
GCAAAGGCGGCCCCAATGAAACTCCTGCCGGAGCCTGATGACCTCAATTTGCGGATTGCAACAACCGAAAGGGTCAACCCGGCCATATAGCTTAAAAAGCTTGCCGCAAAAGGAGCTGCAGCCTGCATACATGGGTATGAAGCCCTGCTGGGCTTGGGGACGACCCTGATGAGAAACCAAAGGGTAGACACAATCCCCAGGAGAATGAAGATCATTTTGCCGGATGGCCGGCGGCTGGCAAACCATCTTTTCTCCCTGTCAACATCAAATTTGAATATTGAGTTCATGGCGTAATGAGTTTATATGTAAATATAGACAATATTTTAGCCCGGATGGTTGGCAACCTGAGTTTTTTTTAATTTTCACTTGAATAATTGGAAAAATATTCCGTTCTTTGCACTCCGTTTTTTGAGTGTCAAACCCGAAAAGTATAAGAAGATGTCAAGAATTTGTGAAATAACAGGAAAAAAAGTGATCTCCGGAAACAATGTTTCTCACTCACACACCAAAACAAGAAGGAAATTCTATCCTAACCTTCAGACCAAGCGTTTTTACATCCCGGAAGAAGACAGGTGGATTACACTTAAAGTTTCTACTTCAGGCATACGCACCATCAATAAGAAAGGTATCAGCGCAGCCCTGAAAGAAGCAAAAGAAAAAGGATACTACAGCGGTTAAATCCCGTTTAACGATATTAGAATGCTGTCATGAAAACATGACGGCATTTTTTTTTGTCTCCTTTCCGCCCGAAGTGCAGGAAATTTAAAATAATAGATGCCTGCCAGCGTTTATTTTTTCAATGATGCCTAATTAGGTTATTTTTGCAAGTGATGAAGGTTCTTTCCGCATTCGTTATATTATTGGTTTTGCTCTCTTTCCCATGCAGCATGACGGCTCAGGTTGAGGAAGAGACAGCCCAGAATGAACTGATACAGTTCTCAGGCCTGATCCTGACAACTGACAGCCTCATGGCCATCCCACTGGCGCATATCATCGTGATCAACAGCATGCGTGGGACAATCAGCGATTTCAGCGGATATTTTTCTTTTGTGGCAAAAAAAAGCGACACTGTCGAATTTAGTGCTGTTGGCTACAAGACCGGGCAGTTCATCATCCCCGACACTATAAACAATAACAGGTATTCTATGATCCGGGTCATGTCGACCGACACTATTTATCTGTCAGAAACAGTGATATATCCATGGCCCACGAAAGAGCAGTTTAAGGAGGCCTTCCTTACCCTGGAGATTCCCGATGATGATCTTGAGATCGCCAGGCAAAACCTTAACCCAAAGCAGTTGCTTGCCAAAGCGGAAAACCTTCCGGCGGAAGGAAGTGTGAACTTCAAATACCTTATGCATCAGCAAGTTGACAAACTATACTATAACGGACAAACACAACCTATCACGGTACTGAACCCATTTGCCTGGGCGAAATTCATCAAGGCATGGAAAGAGGGTGATTTCAAACGTAAAAAAGATATAGACCCATAGCGAATGGCATGTAAATGAGGCAAATAATAAAAATACTTTTTACAATACTCCTGCCATTAATGGTTTTTCCCGTTTATGCTCAGGAAAAGGCTATTGTTTTCGGCACTGTCAAGGATGAGCAGGGCAAGGCCGTTGAATATGCCAATGTTGCTGTTATGGGATATGCCGGAGGTGTGGCCACTGACCAGCGTGGCCGTTTTGAATTGTCGGTTCCTGCCTCCACCGAGTTAACCTTAGCCATAACATTTATCGGATATGAAAAACAGTTGTTCATAGTATTCCTTCAGGCCGGCCAGCGTAAAGAATTCCAGGTGGTAATGAAGATCTCTGCGGAAGAACTGCCTGATATTGAGATCGTTGATAAGCAGATCAGGCACACCAACTTACAACGGCTCGATCCAAAGATAGCCACGGAGATCCCAACTTTGGGAGGAGGGGTGGAAAGCATCCTCAAAACTCTTCCGGGCGTTGCTTCCAACAATGAAATGAGTTCGCAGTATTCGGTACGTGGAGGAAATTACGATGAGAACCTCATCTATGTAAACGGTATTGAGATCTACCGGCCATTCCTCATCCG
>JAGLEK010000375.1 GCA_023145125.1 Bacteroidales bacterium
TCATTAATCAATAATCACTAATCATTAGGAATTCTTAAGCTTTTTCATTTCATCAAAATACTTCTTCGTTTCCTTCATCAATACTCCTGAGAGAAGCAGCAGGGCGATCAGGTTTGGGATAGTCATAAATGTGATAACCATATCGACGAAATGCCAGACCAGCTCAAGTCCAAAGATGGATCCGAAAAATACAAAGAGGGCATAAACATAGCGATATGGCCTGATATATTTTTCTCCCAGGAGATAGTTTATAGAGCGGGTCCCGTAATAGGACCAGCTGATAACGGTTGAAAAAGCAAAGAGTATCAGTCCGCCGGTGACAATATGTTCTGCCCAGTGATGCATGCCTATTTGTCCAAGGCCTGTTTTCATTCCTAAAATTGTCATCCCAACGCCCTGTACATCTGAATTCCATGCACCGGTAACGATAATGACCAGAGCTGTAAGGGTGCAGATGATGAGGGTGTCGATCAGTGGCTCGAGGGAGGCAACAAGGCCTTCCCGGGCCGGGTGTTCAGTTTTGGCTGCTGCATGTGCAATTGGTGCAGAGCCCTGCCCGGCCTCATTAGAGAACAGCCCTCGCTTAATGCCCCAGGTCATGGCCAGGAAAAGGCCTCCCAGGATACCGGCCTCCTTAGCATGTTCACCATGAAAAGCATCGTAAAATATAAGCCTGAAAGCATCCGGGATATCAGCATACATCACAGTCAGCACTGTAGCGGCTGCAATAAAATAGAGTATGGCCATGAAAGGCACCAGTAAAGAAGTTACTTCTGAAATTCGCTTGATCCCTCCAACAATGACCAGCAATACCAGAAATGTGATGACAATACCGGAGAGCCAGGCATCAATGCTATAGCTGGTGAACAGTGCCCCGGTCATGGAGTTAGCCTGGGCCATATTGCCTGTGCCCAGCGAACACAGAACGGTAGCAACTGCAAAAATTATGGCCAGCACTTTCGCACCCTTGCCTAACATGCCTTTCAATCCAAATTCCATGTAATACATCGGGCCACCCGAAACACTCCCATCCGAATTAAATTTCCTGTATTTATGGGAGAGGGTACATTCGGCATATTTCAATATCATACCCAGGAAGCCGGTAACCCACATCCAGAATATGGCTCCGGGCCCACCCCAGTAAATGGCCAGCGAAACACCAACGATGTTGCCGGTGCCTACCGTTGCTGAAAGAGCTGTTGTCAGTGCTTTAAAATGGCTGACGTCCCCCTTGTCTCCCTTCTTGTCATATTTTCCTGCCACCACCCGAATGGCGTGCCCGAGTTTTGTGACATT
>JAGLEK010000376.1 GCA_023145125.1 Bacteroidales bacterium
AAAGCAGTGCTGATTCGTAGAGAGCGTAAGGCTCCGCTGCATGCCGGTCCGACCACTTTAAGAAATCTTCCAGGACAAGCGGATGTATGATGGCATTTAAGGCTTTAAGCCTTTCAGGGTCTTTAAATGCCAGCTTCGCCAGCACGGCGGTTTGGAGTTTGGATGAGGCATCGAATACCGATTCTCCGAACAGATCCTTTACCGAACGAATGATTTCAGGATATGTGTAGAACTTTTTGGCTTCTTTATCAGCGTAATATACATTCACGCCCAGGCTCTCGAAGACTTTGCAAACAGTGGTTTTTCCTGTTCCGATGTTACCGGTGATAGCTACCTTAAGCATTATTTGCGGATGATAAATTCTACTTTCTCAGGATGGATCCTGCTTACCCTGACAAAATCGGGCTTTTGCTCAATGTGAACTTTGAGAAAATTCTTTCCTTTATCTTTTTCCGGATCATAGGTAACGGATAAAGTAAACATTTCAGGTATTACACGCTGGTAATCCTTAATGGCCACCCGGTAGGTAAGCTGGACCTCTTCCGGAAATGTCTGGATACTGATCCCTGAATCATCAGAAAGGCTGTTAACACCCAGACTGATCGATGACTCGGTAAATGCTTCAATATTTATGATGGCATTAACTTCCGTTTTTGAAAATTTTACCTTGCTGTCATTGAATGGTAAGACCAGCGGAAGTCTTATCTCAATAGTTTTATTGAGGTTTTGCAATGATTTGCCAACTGTCGATATTGAGGATAGTGTATCAATAACAGAAGCAGGCCCGCTAACCATGATCGATGAGGGTATGATCTTCACACTGTCATAGATCTGGTACTGGGGCTCACAAATTATTTCAAGATCATGTATTACAGGAATTGATTTGCTGATGATTTCCTCAAAGTCAAGGAAAAGCGTGTCGGGTGATATGGAAAAACCGGTGAAAGCAAAGTCAAATCGTTGCGATAACTGGTTCCTGAGCTGGCTGGAGAGGATATAGTAATTATCGAAGTACCTGTCCTTTTTTAAATCCATCCGGCTCAGGTTAATATCGACAGTTCCTCGTCCTGAAAGGAATTTAGCCGAGAAAAGATCACCTGCGGTGGCATGAAGCCTTATGTTTATTTCATCATCTGCTTCAGTCAGAAGCTTATCAGCAGGTATGCTTGTATACTTCAGCGGGATGCGTATCTCTCCGACATAATCATCCGACATTTTTATCAAAAACCAGATGAACAGGGATATCCCGCAACAAATAAGAAAAATATAGAGGTGGTTCCGGAAGTCCTTATCCCGGGAGTATTTTGCTCTATTAATAAGATTGTTGAGCCAGGGATTCAAAACTTCAGTTTTCGTTATTATTTGTTTTCCAGCTGTTGTGTAGACGGATCTGCTGAAATAGCAGACTTCTGAAAAGTCATTCTGATCTGGTTGCCTATATCAAGGGTTATCGTCGTTTCGCTTATTTCAAGGATCTTTCCGTGAATCCCACCAATGGTGATCACTTTGTCCCCTTTCTTCAAAGCTTCCCTGAATTTTTTTTGATCCTTGCTTTTTTTCATCTGTGGCCTGATAAAAAACAGGTAAAATACGAGTACAATAAGGATCAATGGCAGGAAGTTCATTAACTGGTTGCCTTCCCCTTCCTGGCTCCCCATCATGAGGATAATGCTATTCAAATACATGTTATTAATTGTTTAATGGTTATTATCAGAGGTCGTTGGGAGAAATGACCTTCGCTTTTATTCTTAAGACCACCTTGTTAGGTTGGGTGTTTGCCGAAACGGTAATTGATTTGTTCTGGAAACCCCTCCTTCTGTGGGTGTCAAATGTTACGGTAATCACGCCTTCTCCTCCGGGTGTCACCGCCTCTTTAGTATATTTTGTTGCCGTACAGCCGCAACTGGCCGATACATTACTGATAAGCAGGTCTCTCCCGCCTGTATTCTTGAATTTAAAACTATAAGTGACCTTTTCTCCTTCAATCACAGTGCCGAAATCGTGCAGGGTTTCCTTGAATTCCAGGCTGGGGAGATCATGCATGTTGGCTTCCCCCGAAGCTGTGACCGGGTTATGGACAACATCAGCAGGCAATTTGCCATTATCACTGTTGCAGGATGCAAAAATACCGATGCCTGACAATAATATGATCAATATTCTGATGGAGTTCATCTTCACTTTACATTAATTTGTTTTATCGTACCAGGCGCGGCTATCGTACTATGGTTACCGCACCCTGGAATATATCTTCGCCCAGTTCACCCTGGCACTTCAGCACATAAAAGTATGTTCCCTGAGGCAGGTTGTCGCCGTCCCAGTCATTATTGTAATCTGTTGCTTCAAACACCTTTTTTCCCCAGCGATTGAAAATAACAAGCTCATTGCTGATATAATAGTCGTTAATGGGTTGATAATTGCCTGATCCTGTACCACCTGCACGGCCTGCACCCTCTTCTTCGGGTGGCTTAATGGTGATGATGAAAGTATCATTCGCACCATCACTGTTGGGTGTCATCACGTTGGGTACCAGCAGTTCGACGCTGGCAACGGTGATAACAATGATATTTGAGTCGATACAACCATTCATGGTTGTATATTCAAAACGAACGTTGTGCTCGCCCATGGAACCGAAAGAGAATGTTGGGTTGGGCAGGTTAGAACTAATCCCATTGCTCAGGGCCCAGAAATAATTGCTAAGGCTTATGGAGTCTGCGGACAGGTTCTCAAACCAGAATGCTACCCGCGGATCCTGTATGTAAGTAATGGTATCCGGGGTGGTTTCAATTTCCGGCATTTCCCATACTTCTACCCAGTAGCTTGTATCGAAGCGGCATCCTGCATCGTCAAAAATGTGGACACCGATATACCCTTCACACAAACCGATGGCATAACTCGAATCGCCCGGGTCTACATTGGGTGTATCCCATTCTATATCGAGCTGCCCGGTACCCCCCGAGGCAAAAACCCTGAGTTGTCCTTTACAATCACCGCCGGGGCAACCTTTGTTTTCCTGGTTCTGCTCAAATTCGACATAGATCCGTGGGTACATATCGATCCGTACACTGTCGGTGCAACTGTTGCCTCCGTCGCTGATCAGCACCTCATATGTCTTTGATTTTCTGAGAGATGCTTGCAGATAATAAAGTGTGTCATCAGGATTGCCTGTGTTCCACTGGTACCTCAGATCATTTTCATTTACCACCAGGAAGATGGTATCCTTATAGCAGAGGCTGTCAGATTCCTGTATGATCCTTGCAATGGTGACATCGCATTCTGCTTCATGGACCTGCCCTCCCGACTCTATTGCCGTCACATCATAAAGTCCGCTTTCTGTGATCTTGATCGTTTTGCTTGTTTCACCTGTATTCCAGGCATATGTTTCGAACCCGGGACCGGCATCCATTACCACAGTATCCACACCACAAAACAATGTATCGCTTGTCTGGAATACATTGACAGTGTCGAGAACCTGTGCCTGAAGCAAGCCCATGCTCATGAAGAAGGTTATGAATGCTAAGATGTGTTTCATATTCCGGCCCGACCCTGTTGGTTTATAGTATCAGGATTTTGAACGGCAAAAGTACGTAAAAATTGTAAATGTTGCCTACTTATGTAATATAAAGGGCATTGGGCGTTAGGTGCTGGACAAGCTATCACTCACCGCCCACCGCCCAC
>JAGLEK010000377.1 GCA_023145125.1 Bacteroidales bacterium
TGCCCCCGGTCAAACATGGCCTCAAGCAAGTAAGTGTCGGCAATGGAAAATATGCCCTGAAAGAGGGCAATGAATATATTACTGCCGGCATAGAAGTGCAGGATGGTTGTTCCAACGAGCAGTCCGGCAAAGAGCGCCGAGTATACTTCCCTGAAGATCAAAGCGAA
The DNA here is from genome assembly GCA_023145125.1 of Bacteroidales bacterium. Classification (GTDB taxonomy): domain Bacteria; phylum Bacteroidota; class Bacteroidia; order Bacteroidales; family B18-G4; genus B18-G4. The sequence goes on from JAGLEK010000377.1 coordinate 168, forward strand.
AAGAATCGCTATTAAGGGAGGGAGGATCGACATCCATAGTGGGACGGGGGTTATACCTTTTCCAAAATAAAAAGCATCACATGAAAAGGATATTTCCGTTTTTCCCCGGGCGGTGAAGGTGGCAGTGCCTTTACCATTCAGTATCCTGACATCCTCGTATTCATCACCGACCTTCAGTCTCAGGTCATCGCCTTCCAGGACTGCTGCAAGCTCAGGGTCTGTAATCTCAATTTCAATACTGAAAGGGATATGCTGAATAATAATAAAGGGGAACTCTATGGCGATATCATCTTGCTGTACAAAAGGCGTTTCTTCTCCTTTCAGCGGATAAAATACCCCAAGGAACATTACGAATGACAGAATAAAAATTAAGATTTTCCCCGGCACTTTATGTGAATTTCGGGTAAAGATAAAAAAATTCATACTTTGTATGAAGTGTTGGGTGTTCCACCTTCGCCAAGGCTACGGTGGACAAAGTGGGTGTTGGGCCCTTCGACTTCGCTCAGGACAGGTGTTGGGTGAGGTTTTGAGTTTTGAGTTTTCCTCCTTCGCTTCGCTACGGCGGACGCAGTGGGTTTGGAATTTATCTGAATTTTGGAGTTTGAAGCCTGGCTGCCGGACAGGCAGGTTTGAAATTTAAGCCGAGAGCATCTCTTTAACAGCCACTATGATCCCGGTAACGTCGTAACCACAATCATGATGCAACTCTTCCTGCTTGCCATGGGGTATGAAGCTGTCGGGGATGCCAAGGCGCCGGATGTTGTTTTTATATCCATTATCTGCCTGGAATTCCAGTATGGCACTGCCGAGCCCTCCGACGATGGTTCCGTCTTCGATGGTAATTATATTGTCGAATGAAGCAAACACTTCATGGAGCAGGCCTGTGTCGAGAGGTTTAAGGAATCGCATATCGTAATGGGCTGCTTTAATGTCTTCCTTGCCCAGCCGCCTGCTTGCCTCAAGGGCATAATTACCAACGTGGCCAATGGAGATCAGGGCAATATCTTTTCCATCCCTGACCTTCCTTCCCCGGCCAATTTTCATTTCTTTCATAGGAGTTTCCCAAACAGGCATCACCCCCGGGCCTTTAGGGTAACGGATGACGAAGGGGCC
>JAGLEK010000378.1 GCA_023145125.1 Bacteroidales bacterium
ATCCGACAGTTCAGTAAGTAATATTTTCAAATTCGTAATACTGCCTGCATCTTTGCATCACAAAAAACACCTGAACCATGAGTTGGAAAATTATTATTCTAATACTTACACTGATCCTCACATCGATCATACGCGTATTTGCACAGCTGGTAACCGGCTGGTAGGAAACAAAAAAAATGAAAATTGTATATTTACTAAATTAATATTTTAAGCACTATGAAAAAGATCATTATTACAAGCATTATCATCCTGGCGACTATAACATCTTTTGCCGGTGATAAAGAGTACATGCAAGACATGGAAAAGAACCTGAAGGAATTGGGACAGGCAAAAACTGCTGCTGATTTCGAGGCTGTTGCCAAAAATTTTGAACGCATAGCTGAAGCCGAACCAGATAAATGGCTGCCATACTATTACGTGAGCTACAGCTATGTCAATTACCTTTTTACGGGAGAAGGAAATAAAGATATCGACAAATTCCTGGATATTGCAGAAGGTTACCTGGAAAAAGCAAGGCAGCTCAGCCCCGAAAACTCAGAAATAGAAGTAATGCAGGGCTGGATCTACCAGGGAAGGATACAGGTGGACCCCATGGGAAGAGGACAGCTTTTCTCTCAAAAAGCATCCGAAAGTTTTGGTAAAGCCAAAAATATTAACCCGGACAATCCCAGGATATATTTTCTTGTAGGACAAAATATTCTCTATACCCCGGAAATGTTTGGTGGCGGAGAAGAGGCTGCATGCCCGTACTTCAAGAAAGCCGAAGATAAGTTTGATAGCTTTAAAACTGAAACACCCATTTCTCCTGACTGGGGCAGGGAAACCAATTTCAAGCAACTTAATAGCTGCGAAAGCTAAGAAGCCTGAACATCATGTCTGCAAATACCAGAAAAAAATACTTCATTCACATTAAGGGAATTATCGTAGTTACCCTCATCGGAACCGCGATATCCCTTTTGATGTCTTCCTCCGATATTTTTAGCTGGCGACATTTATTTATCAACCTGTTATATTGCTTTATGATAGGCATGTCGCTGTGGTTTGGGAATTTTTCCATCAATCCCATACTTGAGCGCTTATTCGGAAAAAAGAACCTCAGCCCCGAATGGAAGCTGATCAGCAGCCTCATCGGTATGCTCCTGATGTCGTCTTCCATCATCCTATTCGTAAATTGGTTTTGGGTGGAAGTAATTTGGGGGGAAGAGTTCTCAAAATTTTTCTTAGGTAGCGGAAGTTTTATCATGATCATTGAGATCATCGTTGTGATCATTATTGCGCTTGTTCTGTATATTAATGAGTTCTTCAATTCCTGGCGGGAAGCCGTTAAGAATGAAGAGTCGCTGAAGCGAGAAAAGCTTGCCCTGGAATATGATTCCCTTAAGAACCAGGTGAACCCGCACTTTTTGTTCAACAGCCTGAACACCCTGTCGGGATTGATTGGAAAGGATGAAAAAAAGGCAACCCGCTTCGTAAAGCAGCTGTCGGATATATACCGTTATGTTCTGGAGAATAAAGACCATGAACTTGTGCCCCTGTATACCGAGATGAAGTTTGTTGAGAATTATATCAGCCTGATGAAGATCCGCTTTGGCGATAACCTTATCGTAATCTCTGATATCAAAGAAACAAGCAAATACAAAATTATTCCGTTATCAATACAGATGTTAGTTGAAAATGCTATTAAACACAATATTGTTTCGAAGGAGATGCCATTGACAATCTCCTTTTCAATGGAGGACGAGGGTGAGCTTACGGTAAAGAATAATTTGCAAAAGAAGAGCAGTATATTGCAGGGGGATTCCGGGGAGTGGGAGAAACATGGTTTGTTAAATATCAAGTCGAGGTATGAATATCTCAGCCAGGGGGTTTTTAAGGTAAATGGGGTATCGACACTGCCCTTCCCGGATGGCCTTGATGGATATTTTATTGTAAATGTACCCCTGATCAGATAGGCATATGAGAGTACTTATTATTGAAGATGAGGTAATGGCGGCTGAGAGGCTTCAGAAGATGATCCTTGAGGTGATCCCTGATGTGGAGATCCTTGGCAACCCTGATTCAATAAGCAGTGCTGTTCGCTGGTTCGCTGAGAATGAAA
>JAGLEK010000379.1 GCA_023145125.1 Bacteroidales bacterium
GTACATGTGGCCGGAACAAATGGCAAGGGATCCGTATCGCATATGATAGCTTCCGTTTTGCAGGAAGCAGGATATAAAACAGGGCTATACACCTCACCCCACCTGAAAGATTTCCGGGAAAGGATACGGATCAACGGAGTGATGATACCTGAAGAAAAGGTAGTGGAGTTCATTGCTAAACATAAGCAAGGGTTCACCGGGATCGGATTGTCGTTCTTCGAAATGACTGTCGGGATGGCCTTTGACTATTTCCGCAAAGAAAAGGTCGACATCGCTGTAGTTGAAACAGGGATGGGTGGCCGGCTGGATTCAACGAATGTGCTGACGCCACTGCTTTCCGTGATCACAAATATTGGTTACGATCACACCCAGTTCCTGGGAGATACCCTGAAAAAGATCGCCGGGGAGAAGGCGGCCATCATCAAGGCCGGTATCCCCGCTATCATTGGTGAGACGCAGGAGGAAGTAAAAGACGTATTTATCGATCGTGCAAAAGAGACAGGAAGCCCGCTCAGCTTTGCCGACCAGGGCAATTATCCGGAGATCGATCCCTGTTTAGCCGGTGAATGGCAAAAGAGAAACCTTAAAACTGCGCTGGCGGCGATCATTGCACTCGGCAAGACCGGATTTAATATCAGTGAAGATCAGATCAGATCCGGAATAGAAAACACGCTAAGCAATACAGGCCTTCTAGGCCGCTGGCAGATCCTGCAAAATAAGCCACTTGCAATCTGCGACATCGGCCATAACAGGGATGGAGTCAGGGAGGTGCTTAAGATGATCGATCAAACCCCGCATCAAACTCTTCATTTTGTTTTAGGCCTGGTTGCCGACAAAAATGCGGAACCTGTGCTTGAATTACTCCCTGAGTCAGCTACGTATTACTTCTGCAAAGCTGATATCCCCCGTGGAATGGATGTTCATGAACTGAAAGAACAAGCAAGCAAATATCACCTAAGCGGCGAATCCTACAAAAATGTTAAGGAAGCCTACCGGGCTGCACTCGATAATGCAAACGAAAATGATCTTGTATTTGTAGGCGGAAGCACCTTTGTAGTAGCGGAGATTCTTTGAAATCTGAACTTTGAACTTTGAACTACGAACTCTGATTTCACCCGCCCGATATCATATGAAGTATATTCACCTCATCCCCATCCCTGACCGGGGCTTCAGCACGCTCATCTTTCCTGACCAGCGCCCCGTTGATTTTGGTGACCAGTAATTTGAAAGTAAAATTCTTTATCTGGATCAATTCAGCAAGGCTGATCTCATCCTTATCTATGCTTTCTTTGCGATTATTCAGTAAGATCTCCATTTCAGTCTTTATTAAGCAATATCTCCAGCACCAGGTTGGCCTGCATATTGGCTACAACTGCCACCCTGGGGCCTAATGGCGGTTCGATGTCAGATACCTCTGTTTCGCCATCACCAACAATAAACAATTTTCCCAGCCTTTGTGTTTTGATACCTTCATTATTACCGTATCCGGCCAGTCCCTGCCCTGAAATAATATATTTCTCAGGCATATCGGCAAGCACGGTTTCTATGATCATCTGCTTTGCAGTATCAATATCGAAAGCTTCCACGATCACGTCACAGTCAGCGAAAAGTTCCCGTATTGAGGGAGCATCCAGGCTGACAACATGCGTTTCAACAGAAACAGAATCATCTATCTCCCGGATGTTATCCCTTAAAGCATTTGCTTTGAACATCCCAATCTGATCACGAAAAAAGTATTGCCTGTTCAGGTTCGATGATTTTACCTTATCATAATCAGCAAGTATGAGCCTTCCAATGCCTGTCCTGGCCAGCGCAACGGCACAGTTGGACCCCAGTCCGCCGCAGCCGGCAATGCCGACGGTCTTATTTTTTAGCCGTTGCCGTATTTCTTCAATAGTCATAACTTCATTACAAAGATAGGAATCTTGTTTAATTAGTTTAACTAATTTATACCCTTTCTAAACTACCTGTAACCAAGTATAGCTTAAGGGATTATCCAACATTACCCGATATGCATCCGTTTGCATATCAACTTTATAGAAACAGTTTTACTTCAGGTAATGGGTTTTAATTAATATTTTTGTTTTCTCTTGTACAAATCAATAAAAACAGCACATAATA
>JAGLEK010000038.1 GCA_023145125.1 Bacteroidales bacterium
TGGATGCTGGATGCTGGATGCTGGGGACTGGAGGCTGGGGGCTGGATAACTTCAAGTATTTCAAGTACTCCAAGTATTTCAAGTACTCTTGAAGGAATACGTAAGACTCCTTGTACTAAATCCCTTTGAATTCTGAGGTGTCGCAATGATCTTCCAGTAATAGGTTTTATTGGCTTCGAGGCCGTATATAACTTCTGACATTAATACTGTGGGATCAACAGCCGGTTCTTCATCATCTGACTTATTGCAAGAAACGAGGATCATTGCCGAAACAAGCAACAGGAGAAAGAAGCCGGCCTTTCGCCTCCTTATAAAAAATACTCCGGGCAATAATAATGCGATTAAATATACAGGTGCACTGACCGGATCCTGTGGTAGTGTTTCTGCTGTTATTGCCTTTTGTAAATGAATGCCTTTTCCATCCGACAGCACCAGTTCGTAGCTGCTCCCGGGCAGACCGCGCCATTTTAACACAATGGAATCAGAACTAATTTCGGTACCATTATCAGGCCCGATCATTTTTATCCTCGAAAATATGGGTGGGATGCTGTAGGAAGAGGTATCCTTTGCAAGCTCATCAGCAAGATCGATAAGCAAGAACTCATCATAGTTGTGGTAATAGAACAAGTATATCATGCTCTGCTGAGGATCAAAAATAAGGGAGTATTGCGTGGGGTATTTCCCATCCTGGTGCGTGGCGGCAAGCACAGTTCCCATGAAATAATCCGTAATGCTATCGCAATTTTCAAGCATGTCCACGGCTTTATCGAACCTCCAGCACGGATAGCCACCCAGTTCCGGCCTGGATTGATAGAAGTTTGTCAGCACCTGGAAGCCATGGTCGTTGTGGATGATATTATCTCCCTCAACGATCATGGAATACCCGTCAGCCCCCCCGACAGGGTATTGGGCCCTGTACTGGTCCTGGCAATAGTAATGATCAAACACCTGGATGGCATCCGGAATTCCGGAACACTCTTCCATTACCTTTTGCATCAACGGGCCGTCATACAAGATCTTGTTCTCTTCTGA
>JAGLEK010000380.1 GCA_023145125.1 Bacteroidales bacterium
TTTTTTTGCATAAATGAAAAGGATAGAAGACTTAACAGTTAAGGACCTCAGGTGGCTGAACAGCAACTCCTTTGTGCTTGAGTTGAGTGGTTCCAAAGCCACCCGGGATATCAGGCCCGGTAACTTTGCTGAGATCCGGATCGACAATCATCCTGATGTGTTCTTAAGAAGGCCCTTTTCCTACCTGGATTACAATAAGGAGGAAAAAACTGTAAGCTTCTTTGTGAAGGCCATCGGTAAAGGAACACATAAGCTTGGAACCCTTAAGAAAGGGGAAACAGTTAACATTATCCACCCGCTGGGTAATTCATTCAGCATTCCGGAAAACAAGAAGGTGTTGATCACAGGAGGCGGCTCAGGCATCGCCCCGTTCATCATGCTTGGCAGGGAGCTGAAAGAGAAAGGCAATGAAATCCATATCCTTACAGGTGGAAGAACATCTGAAGACATTCTTTTCACGGATGAATTCAGGAAGTATGGCGAAGTATCCTGCACCACGGAAGATGGCAGTCTTGGAGAAAAGGGGCTGCTCACGCAACACAGCATCTTTTCAGGCAAGGCCTTCGATTATGATCTGATATACACCTGTGGCCCTGACGGCATGATGAAAGCCGTTGCAAGCATTGCAAAAGAAAGGTCGATCGATTGTGAAGCCTCACTCGAGAACCTGATGGCCTGCGGTTTTGGTGTCTGCCTCTGCTGCATACAGGAAACCACAGAAGGTAATAAGTGCGTTTGTACAGAAGGCCCGGTATTTAACATAAATGAGCTAAAATGGTAGATCTTAGCACTAAAATCCACAAACTGGAACTGAAAAACCCGGTTTGCACTGCTTCCGGCACTTTTGGATATGGTGAAGAATTCGCTGATTTCTTTGATCCCGGCCTGCTGGGCAGCATCTTCATCAAAGGGCTCACACTGAAGAACAGGGCCGGCAACCCCTATCCCAGGATGGCCGAAACCGCTAGCGGCATGCTTAATGCTGTCGGTTTGCAGAATAAAGGCATCGATCACTTCATAGAAAACATTTACCCGCGCATAAAGGAATTCGATACTCATATCATTGCCAATGTAAATGGATCTACTGTCGAAGAGTATGTCGAGCTGACAGAAAGGATCAACGAGCTGGACCACATCCCTGCCATCGAGCTTAACATTTCCTGTCCCAATGTGAAAGAAGGCGGGATGGCATTCGGGGTAAGCTGCCCCTCTGCCGTTGCCGTTACTGAGGCCGTCAGGGAAGTGTATGACAAAACCCTGATCGTAAAACTATCCCCCAACGTAACCGATATTGCAGAGATGGCCCTTGCCGTAGAAGGTGCAGGTGCTGATTCTATCTCATTGGTAAATACATTCCTTGGGATGGCCATTGATGCAGAAACCCGAAAGCCGTTACTGTCAACTATCACCGGAGGATTGTCCGGCCCGGCGATCAAACCCATTGCCCTGCGAATGGTCTGGCAGGTTTACAAGGCTGTCAATATCCCTGTTTTTGGCATGGGAGGGATCATGAATGCCACCGATGCCATTGAATTTCTCCTTGCGGG
>JAGLEK010000381.1 GCA_023145125.1 Bacteroidales bacterium
GAGTACTTGGAGTACTTAGAGTTTGAAGTTAGGAGGGCGAGGTTCGAATTTCGAATTTCGGATATCGGATTTCGAATATTTGTTATCCGCTCATCTTCTGCGCCCCAAGCTTAGCCCCCAAAAAATGCCTGTTCATCCTTGCAATATTCGTGACCTTGATATCTTTCGGGCACTCTGCTTCGCAGGCATAGGTATTGGTACAGTTACCAAATCCGAGTTCATCCATTTTGCTCACCATTTTCTGCACCCTTCTCGCTGCTTCAATTTTTCCCTGGGGAAGGAGTCCCATCTGGGAAACCTTGGCTGACACAAACAACATCGCTGAAGCATTCTTGCAGGTAGCAACACATGCTCCACAGCCGATACATGAGGCAGCGTCCATGGCCAGATCGGCACTTTCTTTCTTGATCGGGATGCTGTTGGCATCGGGCACACCGCCGGTACGTACCGATACGTATCCGCCGGCCTGAATGATCGTGTCAAGGGCAGTACGGTCGACCATTAAGTCCTTGATAACAGGAAATGGTCTTGCACGCCATGGTTCAATCACGATGGTAGATCCGTCTTTGAAATTACGCATATGCATCTGGCATACCGTAATGCCCTCATCAGGCCCATGAGGACGGCCATTGATATACAGGCTGCACATGCCGCAGATCCCTTCACGGCAATCGTGGTCGAAAGCAATGGGCAGCTGCACCCGGTCAACGATACTTTCATTTAAGATGTCAAGCATTTCCAGGAAAGAGGCGTCCTCAGAAATGCCTTTAACCTTATAAGTCTCGAATTTCCCTCTGGCTTTTGCGTTTTCCTGTCTCCAGATCTTTAATGTTAGGTCCATTGTGAATATTTTATAAAATTAGCTACCTGATTATTTATAATTCCGCTGTTTCACTTCTATATTTTCATAGTTCAGCGGTTCCTTGTGAAGGGTAGGCTCATTGTCATCTCCCTGGTATTCCCATGCTGCCACATATTTATAATGCACATCATCGCGAAGGGCTTCACCTTCCGGGGTCTTATATTCTTCCCTGAAGTGGCCACCGCAGGATTCATTGCGGTTTAAAGCATCTTTGGCCATCAGCTCACCAAGCTCCAGGAAGTCGGCAACACGCAGTGCCTTGTCAAGTTCAACATTAAGCTCATCGATCCTGCCGGGAATGCGTACATCCTTCCAGAAACTATTTCTGAGTTCGCGGATCTCGCTGATAGCCTTTTCAAGACCTTCCTTATTACGGGCCATGCCCACATGCTCCCACATGATCAGGCCAAGTTTTTTGTGGATGGTATCGACAGATTGGCTTCCCTTCACGGCCATAAGTTTTTCCTGGCGTTCCTTAACTTCCTTTTCAGCTTTTTCAAATTCCGGGTGGTCAGTTGGGATACGGGCTACCTGGATCTGGTCGGCGAGGTAATTCTGTAATGTATATGGAAGGACAAAATATCCATCGCTCAGCCCTTGCATTAATGCCGAAGCACCAAGCCTGTTGGCACCGTGGTCGGAGAAGTTGGCTTCGCCGGCGGCAAAAAGTCCAGGTATTGTGGTTTGAAGTTCATAATCAACCCAGATACCTCCCATGGTATAGTGTATCGCAGGATATATCATCATGGGCGTATCATAAGGAACTTCATCTACGATCTTCTCGTACATCTGGAAAAGGTTGCCGTAGCGGGCTTCTATAACATTTTTACCGAGGCGTTCGATGGCATCTTCAAAATCGAGGTATACGGCCAGGCCTGTGCTTCCGACACCAAATCCGGCATCACAGCGTTCTTTGGCTGCCCTGGAGGCTACATCCCTTGGTACAAGGTTTCCGAAAGCCGGATATCTTCTTTCGAGGTAATAATCACGATCTTCTTCCTTTATCTCTGTCGGCCTGAGCTCGCCTTTCTGTATCTTTTCTGCATCCTCTTTGTTTTTGGGTACCCAGATACGCCCATCATTCCGGAGGCTTTCACTCATCAGGGTCAGCTTCGACTGGTAATCACCGTGAACGGGGATACAGGTAGGGTGTATCTGTGTGAAGTTGGGGTTTCCGAAAAAGGCTCCTTTTTTATACACCTGCCATGCTGCACTTCCGTTAGAGGTCATAGCCATGGTAGAAAGGAAGAATGCATTGCCGTATCCTCCTGTGGCGATGACGACGGCGTGGCCGAAATATTTTTCCAGTTCTCCGTTGATGAGGTTACGGGTGATGATACCCCGGGCTTTTCCGTCGATTACCACAAGGTCCATCATCTCCCTGCGGGTGAAAAGCTCCACGGAACCCTTATGAATTTCTTTACTGAGTGCCCCGTAGGCACCGAGCAGAAGCTGCTGTCCGGTTTGTCCCCTGGCATAAAAAGTCCTTGATACCAGTGCACCACCGAAAGAGCGGTTATCCAGCAAGCCACCATAATCGCGGGCAAAAGGGACACCCTGTGCCACGCACTGATCTATGATGTTGTTGCTTACTTCAGCCAGTCGGTATACATTGGCTTCGCGGGCCCTGTAATCGCCGCCTTTAACAGTATCATAGAAAAGCCGGTAAGTGCTGTCACCATCGTTGGGATAGTTTTTGGTGGCGTTGATCCCACCCTGCGCTGCAATGCTGTGTGCACGGCGCGGACTGTCCTGGATGCAGAATATCTTTACGTTAAAACCAAGCTCACCAAGGCTGGCAGCAGCAGAGGCGCCGGCCAGCCCGGTTCCCACAACAATGATATCGATCTTTCTTTTGTTGGCGGGGTTAACCAGGTCCTGATTCGATTTATAATTAGTCCATTTTTCGGCCAGAGGCCCTTCAGGAATTTTGGAATCTAATTTCATATCTTATAGTGTTATTATTTTAAAAGCAATGATTACTGATCAGGAAATATACCGGGATTGCCATAAACCCGAGCGGGATGACGACGGAATATATCGTTCCCACGGCCTTGATGAAAGGTGTGTATTTGCTGTGGTTCAGGCCAAGCGACTGAAAGGCCGATTGAAAGGCATGGTTCAGGTGAAAACCAAGGATTATGATTATCACGATGTAGAACACAGAATACCAGGTGTTGCTGAACAGGTTGATGGCCATATGGTAGAAGTCATGGTCACCGGCAACCGCCATCGGCCCCTCAGGGGCTTCCGTGAATCCCAGCTTTACGAAGTAGAAGTTGATGAAGTGGATCACCAGGAAGATGAGGATAATGATGCCGGTGTGGATCATATACTTGCTGAAGAAAGAGGTATGGGAATATCCCTCTTTCTTATACCTCACCGGCCGGGCCAGCCAATTCTGGATTTGCACGATCAGGGCGTAGAGGATATGGATGATAAATCCACCAAAGAGTACTATCTCAAAAACCTTGATGAGGGGGTTGCTGGTCATAAAGTGGACGGCAATCTCAAATATCTCAACATGGTTTACTGTCAACGGCAGGATGAAGAGGTTGATCACCAGGTGCACAATGAGGAAGGTCGCCAGAAACAAGCCTGCAATCGCCATGATGAACTTCTTGGTGAGGGAGGAGTAATGTAATAACTTGGCCATAATTATTGTTTTTACAAAAAAGCTTGATGATAATTGCTATTTCTTACACCAAATAAGTGTATTTTTATTGGCTAACAAAATTAAAATTTAAATGATTGTAAATACTCGTAACCCCATGAGTATTATTAATTTTTACTGGTTTTAAATAAGATAGATTTGTATGAGATATGACCCGATAGACCCCGGCTTTTTTACTGCGAACAGGAAGAGGTTT
>JAGLEK010000382.1 GCA_023145125.1 Bacteroidales bacterium
CCATATATCAACAGCGGAATAGAAGGAACTATTGACTACAGCTATGCTCCTGAGTACATAAGTGATCTTCCCGAGCTCTATCACTGGGCAATCTTTACCGACTATAATATGGATGGAAAGGAGGATATCTTCACATATAATCCCCAATTCCCCGGTATCATCGTTTACAAGAACACTTCCACCTACGAACTGCGTTTTGAGCTGGTCATATACCCTTACCTTACATCATGGTATGGCAGTGGATATGTGAACATCCTGGTGACCTATGCCGATTATCCCGGTATCAGCGACCTCGACGGCGATGGCGACCTCGACATCCTTACTTTCTGGGCCCTGGGCTCCTTTGTGGAGATGCACAAAAACCTTTCAATGGAAATGTACGGGCATGCCGACTCACTCATCTTTGAGCGCACAACATGGTGCTGGGGCGAATTTGCTGAAAGCGAGGAATCGAACGACCTTTACCTCGACACATGCTTTGGGACCAAATACTATTTTCCTGAAGACATTCCCGGCAGGGAAAGGCATACTGGTTCAACCTTTCTTCTCACCGACCTTAACGACGACGGCACCAAGGATCTGCTATTGGGAGACGTGGATTATCCTCAGTTGATATTCCTGCACAACGACGGCACAGCGGAAGATGCATATATCAGCGAATATGAACATGCATTCCCCGATGAGGATGATCCCTCATGGATATACTCCATGCCGGCGGCTGCCCTGGTCGATGTGAACAATGATGGTGCTGACGACCTGCTGGTCTCCCCTTTCGACCCTAACCCGTTTGTAACGCAAAACCATCAGAGTGTATGGCTGTACATTAACGCAGGGAGCAATGCCGTTCCTGATTTCGAGTTTGAGACAAAACGCTTCCTTCAGCAGGATATGATCGACTGCGGATCAGGGGCTTATCCGGTATTTGCCGATATCAACCTGGATGGCTTGCAGGATCTCATCATCGGGAATTACGGTTATTACAAAAACTCCTGGTATAATGAATATATGGTCCTGCACTCAGAATATGCCAGCAGGATGGCAATATTTATGAATGTGGGAGAAGCTAATCTACCCCGCTTCGAATATATAACTGATGATTTCGGGTTTATCCGGGAGATGAACATCCTCGGGGCATACCCTGCCTTCGGCGATATTGATTCGGATGATGATGCCGACATGATCGTGGGCCGTGATGACGGCACCCTGATGTTTTACCGCAATTGCTCCTGCATTGGCAATCCTGAAGATTTTGTGCTGGAAGATACCAACTACAAAGGAATTGATGTAGGGGATTTCAGCACCCCCTTTCTTTATGATATCGATGAGGACGGCCTTATCGACCTGATCATAGGTGAGCGGGGCGGCAACCTTAACTTCTATAAAAATACCGGGGACCTTTACGAACCGGAATTTACCCTGGTCACCGACAGCCTGGGTAAAGTGCTGGTAACGGACTTTAACCTCTCCTGGGATGGTTTCTCCACACCGTATATCTTTCGGGCACAGGATGGGAAGATGCGTTTGGTAAGTGGTTCTGAGCAAGGCATCATCTATTATTATACAGACATAGAAAACAATCTCCTGGGCAGCTTCACACCTTCCGATGAGCTTTGGAAGCTGATTGACAGTGTTGAATTCACGATAAACAAGGGATACAGAACCTCAGCTGCAATTGCCAACCTGAATGGCGATGCATACCTGGATATGCTTATTGGTAATTTTTCCGGCGGACTAAACATTTACAGCACGGGCATGGAACCGGAGGTGACTATGGACGTTCCTGATGAAATCGCTGAAGAAACCTTCGGACTTCAGGTTTATCCGAATCCGGCAAACCGTTTATTAAACATCAGGATCAATGGCACCCATCATGAAGAATTGTATATCATCCGAATGTATA
>JAGLEK010000383.1 GCA_023145125.1 Bacteroidales bacterium
GACATTAAAAAAAGGAGCGGCTAAAAACGCCGCTCCTTGCCTTCAGACCAGAAAACATTTACTAATCAACCTTGATAAAGGTCCTCATCAAAGGTTTGCTTTTTGTTGCCTGTAAACGCAGGTAATAAATGCTCTCAGGCAGATTTGATATGTTTATTTCCAGTTTATTTTCGCCTTTGCTGATCCGATGGCTTTGGGCCGACATTTTTTGCCCAAGTTGATTATATATTAATATCTCGATAGGTCCCGGCTCTTCAGCAGAGATCCCCAGATAAATATTGCTGTTTGCAGGATTTGGATATAATTCCATAATCGTAATTGTTTCCTCATCCGGTTCGTTAATTGCTAATGGTGCAGTTTCGAACATTTTTATAAAAACAGTATCCGCGACTGGAAAATTCTCGTCGAGGATAAGTGTTTCGGGAAAAGAATAAATGCCGGCAATGTCTGCGTACACCTTATAGGTTCCATAAGCGATGTAATCAAATGAAAACCTTCCGTGATCATCGGTTCGGGTCCATGCCAGTGGCTGGCTTGATGCATCTGTGAGAATAACGGGTACTTCCTTAAATAATCCCATACCGGCCAGTTCCCACCTGTTTTCTGCACTGATCACCCTGCCCCTGATTCCGGCGATACCGGCTTCAATGCCACTAACTTCTATCAGTGAAGTATGGGTCTCGAACATATCCTCTTCAAGTACTACAGATTCGGATTGCTGCCAGGTCATTGCCGATGGATAATAGGACGGGACCACATCCTGGTAATTTTCCGAACCCTTTGTGAGGCTGATACTGATCACATAGGGCATCTCCATCTTGTCGGCAAACCAATAATACCCGAGCTCGGTAAAGACATTGGTATCGACGGCCACCAGGCCCAGGTTTGGCCTTTGCCGATATAGGATAGCCACTCCTGTATCGCCGGCGTGGTATGGATTATTGATAGGGTTCGGGCCTATGAAGGCCTGTCCGCCCAGTTTATAATAATTAGCTGTTTGTACCAGTTTACATTGAATATCGCTGCATCCGGGGTAATTGCTGTTCCAACTGCTAAGGCATACTTCATAAACGCCCGCTTCGTCATAAACATGGACAGGATGTTGATCATGGGAGATATTCCCGTCGCCAAAGTCCCATAACCAGTGGTCGGGATAGCCTGTACTCTGATCATGGAAAGTGTAATGGTACATCACATTGCTGCTTGAGTCTGCCATGGCATAATAATTTGCTTCGCAGGCCATAGAGTCAGGTAAGTTCAGGGTTTTGCAGATAAAATGAAAGCATGTTTCAAGTGAATCGGCATTGAAAACGTTCAGGCATACGAGGTATTCGCCAGGTGCCGGGAAAACATGTACCGGATATTGTTCGAAAGAAACCGCTCCATC
>JAGLEK010000384.1 GCA_023145125.1 Bacteroidales bacterium
TTCGAATTTGCGGGGCTAAAACTTTTCTGTTTTCCATTCGAGCAAACGGCGCTCGCCCTTTATCTGCCTGATCTCGCTGATTTCCTGCGAAACCTCCACCACGCCGCAGTATTTATTCTTTTCATCCCTGACGGCGAAATACTGGATCATAACATAAACCTCACCCATCTTGATCCAGAAAGTGGCTTTGTCCTGTTTTCCGGCCCTGAATTCTTCAATGATATCTTCTACCACATGAACGCTTTCCGGGGGATGGCAGTTGCGGACATCACGGCCAATAATGCCCGTTGAACGAGGAAATATACGCTTTTCAGGGGTGGAGAAATATTTGACCTTGTTGTTTTCATCCACAAAAGTGATATCCACAGGCAGGTGGTTGAACAACATTTTAATTTGCTCCAACGTCAGCATACCGGTACCAAGGTTCAATACACCCCCCGGACCTTCCACAGGCTTTATGGTATCTTCACCCGGGAATTCCGGCCGTATAAAAGGAAATTGCAAGTCCTTGCTGTTTGTCAGCATCTGTTTGATCTCCCGCAGGGGAATGCTCTGCATCATAACAGGGAAAAGAATTTTTTCCTCCCTGAATTTAATGGCAAGCATATTGAAGAACAGGTCGCCGGCCAGCTTATTGAATTTTGCCAGGTCCAGCTCAACTTTTTTCAGCTGTGATATGATCTGCTTGAGGTTTCGGCGGATATCATCATGAAACGACCACATCACCTGCAGGCATTTGTAATCCGGCCAGTATTTTTCCAAAACAGGAAAAAGCACATTCTCTTTTATCACATAGTGATTTTCGAATACCATCAAGCCGTGGAAGCCCTCTAACAGGTCCTTTTTAGTTTCCGGGTCATGCTTGTTTTTGTTTACCTTTCTGATCAATGGCCGCATGCTTTTCAACCTCCGGTCCATTTCTTCATTGTTCCGCCTCAGCAGATCCGGGAAGCTGTCTTTTTCAATTACCGCATCAGGATAATTATCCAGGGCAACAAAAAACAGGTTAAGAAGCTTGTTAATTCCGCTTTTCAGCTCGGGCATAGGCAGGTTCATTCCCACCAGTACATCAACCAATGTGATCACCTGCATGGGGTTCACGCTATCAATGAGTTCCTGATTGGCCTTAACTGCTTCAGCCGGCTTTTCACCTTTAATGATCTTCAGGCTGAAATCAATCAGTCCGTCCGGCAATTGAGCTCTTTCCTTTTTAAATTCTGACATGCTATGAATATCTGTGAGATTGGGAACAAAGATAATATGAATCCTGAATTTTAGGCGAAGATGAACTTCTAAAAACCGGCACACTTATCGGGCGTAATTAGGAATAATTTGAATTAATCCTTATATTTCAACATTAAAAACTAATAGAGAACATATGGCCATTATTAATTTCAAAGATGTACAGTATACAACTGAACTGCATTATTTCAACAAACTTAAACCGGCATTTAGTAAATTATCAAGTAACAATGCCGGCCTTAAAGAAAGAGCACACAGGCTGGAAGAAGAATTTTACAGGCTTCTGAGCCATTCTATCAGGATAGATGACTTTGACAACATAAAAAAACTGATAGACAGGATACAGGTGCAACTGGATAAGTCACTGGATTTAAACATATTTTTATTTCAGTCTCCCGCACCCAGCGCAATGTGTTTACCTCGCTATTCTTATACAGAAAGTTCTGATGAAAAATTAATAATCCTGGTAAGCCAACATTTCATAAATGATCTGAACGAAGCAGAGCAAATTACTATACTCGGGCATGAACTGGGACATCTGCTCTATGGCCATGTACACATACCGGCAAAAGCTTTGCTTAAGGAGGATCTCCCAATAGAAGATGTCGGAAATGTGAAAAGTGAAGTTCTCAAATGGTCAACCTGTTGCGAAATATCTTGTGATATACTCTCCTTCGTACTGAATGGTTTTAATGCAGACGCATTTGCAACAGCAATGATCAAAATGACTACAGGGCTTGTTGATTCATCTATCAATAAAATGGATAAAGAGCTCCTGAT
>JAGLEK010000385.1 GCA_023145125.1 Bacteroidales bacterium
TCATAATGGTGCCACAGGCAATTTGTCTGCACGATATATTCAACCGGGCCAGGCTTTCTTTATCGAAGCCACAGGGAATGCTACCCAGTTTACTATTACCACAGCAGACCGGGTACAGAACATTCAGCCATATATGAAAAACATGGTGCCATATGTGCTCAAACTATTTACTGAAGGTGGTAACGAATCTTCTGATGAAGTATATATCAGTTTCAAGGAAGGTGATGATATAACAGCGGCATATGATATTAATCATGATGCCCGCGATTGGCAGAGCTATTTTCCAAGTTTTGCCACGGAATTGTATACGGTGAGCTCTGATGAAGTGGATCTGGCCATTGATACAAGGCCCATGCTGCTTGGCGACGAAGTTAGTGTGCCATTGCATTTCAAGCCTACTGTTGATGCCGAATACAATATCATTGCTGATGAGGAATCGATGAATTCATTCCCGCCAAGCATCAGCATTATGCTGGAAGATACTTTTGAACCTCAGCTTGACTGGATCGACCTGAGGATGGAAGGCTCATACACCTTCGATGCCTTGAAGTGGGCCCCTCGCGACAGGTTCATCCTCCACTTCTACGACATTGCGTTTGGTATTGATGACGGAATGGCCTATGAGCCGATCAAGATATATAGCGATCGTACTGATGCATTTATTATCAATGATAGTGAGCAACTTATTAAAGAAATCAATGTCTATGATATAAGCGGTAACCTGATGGACAGCAGAACTACGGTGAATGCTGCCCATACTCGTATTTTTGTGAGCGATCGCACCGGCTATTATGTTGTAAAAGTGGTCACCGATAAAGCTGTTTACACAGAAAAAGTACTTATAACCAAATAGGAAAGTTACGATATAAATATATAAGAAACGGGAAATTTATATATTGGCGATTATGAGGCAATCAATAGGAATAATAATTTTAGTTTTCGTGCTAACAATGGCGGTTGTGCATACTGTATCAGCGGCACCACCGCCTCCGGGGCAACCTCCAGACCCTCCAGATCCGGGTGGTGGTGGCGTTCCTATCGGTGGTTCGCCCATTGATGGTGGTGCGCTTATTCTTGTTGCCCTCGCGGCAGGATACGGTGCCCGGAAGTTTTACAACGCACGCAAAAGAAAGATCAGCGAATAGCGGATTTTTCTCATGATATAACCCCGGCAGCTAATGCAATAATTGGCTGCCGGATTTTTTTATGTTTTCAACAACCGCTACGCGGTAGACATTTGTCATTGTCACCATCTCTTTGCTACAATTTGATAAGCGCTACGCGCTAAGCAAATTGCCCAACAATCCCCCGCACCAAACCCAAACCGCGCAGCGGTTCCCCACTTCTATCCAACGGATGGATATTATCACCCCAAGCGCGTAGCGCTTGTTCAAATATTATGGGACAAAATCAAAAAAATGGTATTAATAGATATAGGAACCATACAAATCTATATTTATTATGAAACCTGGATCATTCACAAAAATCTACATTCAACTTGTAATATCTGTTAAGTACAAGGACTGTGGGCTCAACAAAAGCTTTCGTAACACAGTATTCAAAATCATGGGAGGGATATTAAATGAACAGGGACACAAGCCAATCCTGATCAATGGTGTTGAGGATCATGTTCATCTGTTTTTTGGTTTAAATCCCAAAATTACAATATCTGTAACCGTTCAAGAACTTAAACGACGAACTACCATCTTCATTAATGATGAAAAGTATCACAGTAAAAAATTCCGATGGCAGTATGGGTACGGGGCATTTTCATACAGCCAG
>JAGLEK010000386.1 GCA_023145125.1 Bacteroidales bacterium
GTTTTATAACGACAGAATATATCTTTAATGGCACGTGCCATCACGTGATGGATGCCCGGCTTTCCATTGGCTGAAGGAGGGCCTTCGTAAAAAATAAATGGCTGATGGCCTTTTCTTAAATCAAGGCTTCTCTTGAAAACCTCATGATCTTCCCAATACTTATTGATCTCCTTACCGGTTTCGGTCAGGTTGAGCTGTTTATATTCCCTGTATTTCTTTGTAATTGACATTATTATCGTCTGCTTTTAACGAGGGGCAAAAATAGGAAAAAATATGATATTATCGCTATGTATCAGTATAAATTGACAGATACTGGATACTGGTTACTGGATGCTGGATCAGGAAATTAGATAGAAAATTTCCAGGCACAGAAGTATTCTTCCGGATGGGGGTCGGGTGGACAGGCGATACATTCTGTTTTTATGCGGTCATCGATAGCCTCGGCAAAGGTGGTGTATTCCACCAGGCCACCTGATTTACAGGGATAATCATCCAGCCCCTTGCGTTTACGGGCTATTTGCACACGGCATTCGTTCATCCTGAAGACAAAGCTGTTTTCAGTTTCATCGGTAAACGACTGCTTGTTTACATAAGCATATAAACGAAACTGCAAGGCTCTCTTCAGTCCTTCCAGTCCGGCCTGTTCCGGTAAGCCCAGGATGCGCTTGATCGACCATGCCTCAAAAGGGGAAAATTGTGCCCATGCACTATCATTGCAACGCTTTGCTTCATTCATACCATATTCAAACTCCACAGCCTGGAACCATACGCCGTCATTTGCCAGCCAGTTAATAGCGGAGCCTTCCATAAGCTCGTCAAGCTTATCTTCCGGAAGGTCCAACATAGGTTGGGGAACACCCTCCACATTTTCAAAGCCAAGGATCTTGCCAAGGCGTTTCATTTGAATGTAATAACTCTTTTGCCATGCGGCATCAAGGGCCTTATATGCTTTTTCACGGCCCATCTGATGCTGCACTTCAGCAAACCAAAGGGCATGGTGCATCATGGTGCGGTGAAAAAAATCAAGAATAAGCCTGGCCTTTTCTTCTTTTGATAACTTTTCTGTCTCCATTTTTTATCGTGATAATTCGTGTTTAAATATTGTATCCGTTAGTATTGATGTAAGGATATCTGTGGGCACACCGGTATCATAATTATTCAGTATCTCCCTGACCATATCCTTCATATCTTCTTCTTTCTCAGTCTTTAAAACAATATCCTTCAACTCCCTGAATTGCGAGCCTTTAAGTTCATTCTGCAAAGCTTCTATGATGATGTGGAAGAATTTATCGTCTTCATCTGTCTTTTCGGGAAG
>JAGLEK010000387.1 GCA_023145125.1 Bacteroidales bacterium
TCCAGTGCAACACACAGCTGATCCCTGCCACAATCATTCTGAGATTCCTTACAATATTCCATTAATCCTGCCCAGCCCACCGAGCCATGGGGTTCAAGCAGCAATTCATGCTCTTTCCATGCCTCCTGTATTGTCTCCCTGGTTTTTGAATCACTGATGCTGGTCGACCAGATCTCACTGCGCATCGCCTCCATGTTGGCAGGGGTGAATATCTTTCCGCTTTCATCCATCATCCCGCCGTAGAGTGCCACCAGCCTTGCCAGGTTGCTCGGATGGCCTACGTTCATGGCACTGGAAATGCAGTTCTTTGATGGAACGATCTTATCATAATTTCCTGTTTCCAGGAATTTCGGGAATTCGTCGTTCTCATTCGTAGCAATGATGAAGCGCTTAACCGGCAATCCCATCTGCATGGCCAGCACACCACCCATCATATCGCCGAAATTTCCGGAAGGAACAGAAAAGACGATCTCTTCATCGGATGTCTTCCTCAGCTTCGCATAAGCATAGAAATAATAAACGATCTGCGGTATTATCCTGCCAACATTAATTGAATTAGCTGATGACAGGCCCAGGTAATCCAGCTCAGCATCGGTAAATGCCTGCTTGACCAGTGCCTGGCAATCGTCGAACTTGCCATCGATGGCGATGATGCGCACATTCTTTCCGAGGGTGGTCATCTGTTTTCTTTGCCTGTCGGTAACCTCTGTCTCAGGAAAAAGCACTGCCACATCAATATTGTCGAGCCCGTAAAAAGCATTGGCGATGGCGCTGCCTGTATCCCCGGAGGTGGCTGTCAGGATCAGGAGCTTCCTGTTGTTTTGCTTCAGGTAATATTGCATCAGCCTGGCCATCATGCGTGCGGCAAAGTCTTTGAAAGAGGCTGTAGGCCCCTGGTCAAGCCGCATTACATAATTGCGATCATAAACATGCTCCAGGGGGATTTCATAGTCGTAGGCATCTTCCGTTATCGCCAGGAGTTCTTCATCGGTGATCACCCCATGCAGGAATTTCCTTGCCACGCGGAAGGCAATTTCCGGGTACTCCATATCTGTGAGCGCCAGGATCTCTTCCTTTTCCATGCGTGGGATATATTCCGGCATGAAGAGGCCTTTATCGGGTGCAAGCCCTTTGAGCAGTGCCTCATCAAAGGGAACAGGAGCCGCAATAAGGTTGGTGGAATAAAATAAGATGTGTTTGTCCATAAAACTACCGCTTACCATCCGAGTGTCGCCGAGGACGCCCCTCCGGCGGAATACTCAGGTGAGGATTTACTGATTTTCTTTCCATCAAGTACCTCCAGTGCCTGGTCGATGTCTGCGATGATGTCGTCAGGGTGTTCACCGCCAACGCACAGCCTGATCAGGGTTTGTGGTATGTCAGCGAGCTTGCGCCCCTCTTCCCCTTGCTGTGAATGTGTTGAGATAGCGGGTATGGTTGCAACGGATTTGATTCGGCCCAGGTCGGTTGCACGCCAGATCCTTTCAAAGGCATCGAAAACATCCCTGGTATCCTGTGCGGTACCTTTGATCCTGAATGACATCAGATGGCCGTAGCGGTTCACCTTTTCTCCGTTGTATTGCTCATCGAACTCGGAATCCACCAGCACCAGGTATTTTTTCGCAAGCTCATGTACCGGATGGCTTTCAAGTCCCAGGTAGTCGACCTGCTCAATGTGTTTATGCCCTTCAAGATGTTTGGCGATCTTAAGGGTGCTGCGGCTCAGCCTGTCCATGCGCGACCGGATGGTCCTGATGTCGTTTACGGCCAGTATGGCATTCATTGGGGAGATGTTGGGCCCGTTGTCCCTGTTGGGAAGGGTTTTCAGGTACATGGCAAAATCAGCTTTCATCTCGTCGCTGCCAAATCTGGCGCGAATATTTTTTCTTGCGATGAGGGCGCCACCTATGCCAAAACCACTTGTGCTCAATGATTTTGTTACCGATTGAATGACAATATCTGCTCCATAGCCGAGTGGCCGCATAAGGGCCGGTGATGCCACTGTGGCGTCAATGATCACGGGCAGGTTGTATTTCTCACCCAGCTTGCAAACCTCTGCCAGGTCGAAGAATGCCAGCCCGGGGTTACTGGGCATTTCACCATACAGGAAACGAGTGTTTTCGTCGATCAGTGACTCCCATTCATTGATATCAGCCGAGTTGATAACCTTACGCCATTCTACATTCCTTTCCTCATCCTTGCGCATGGCGAACTGCTGGAAGGTCCCGCCATATACCTGGCAGGTTGCCACAAAGTTCATTTTCTGATCAGGATCATCATGATCAACGCATAGCAGGTTGTCTGCTGCGCTGGCGATGGCTGCCATACCGGAAGATGTTGCGATGCATGAGGCGTCGACACCGGTTCCGTAAGTTTCTAAAAGGGCAAGGACGCCCTCCAGGTAATACATGGAGGGATTGGCAATACGGGAATAACACCATGTGGGGACCTCATATCCCAGTGCTGCTTCCATCTCGTCCGAATCACGGTAAGCCTGTGAAGTAGACATATACATGGGTTCAATGATAGAACCCTGGTTGAAATCAAGGGCCTCCTGCATAGAGTAGACGCCGTGAACAGCAATGGTGTCGAAACGGCACGACTTCATCTTATTGATGTTCTCTTCATGCCATTTCATTGACCGTTTCGCAGCATCAATGTAATAGTTTTTACCTTTTGGACACATAAACTCTTCTCCTATAATTAATTGTGGTTTTAATCTGAAATTACGAGCCAAAATTATAAAAAATAACGCTATATAAATTCTAGCCGCCGCTACGAATGGTATTTTTACTGAATATAAATAGTTGAGTCAGCACCTGCATCACATGAATTTTCTAACCACAACTCCAACCTGCCTGCCGGCAGGCAGGACTTCTAATTTCTCACTTCGAACCTAAACTCCAAGTACTTTAAGTACTTCAAGTACTCTAAGTACTATTTTTAGTGAACCATCCGCCCCCTCACTTGTTGATTTTACGTACTTTTGCATATCATTTTAAAATCACCTGCATATGAATTACGATCTTATCATTATAGGCAGTGGCCCGGGAGGTTATGTTGCTGCCATCAGGGCCAGTCAGCTTGGGCTGAAAACCGCTGTGGTAGAGAAATCCGAACTGGGCGGCGTTTGCCTGAATTGGGGATGCATCCCCACCAAGGCATTGCTGAAGAGTGCCCAGGTTTTTAATTATGTGAGCCATGCCGCAGACTACGGCGTGAAGGTTGACGGAGAAATAAGCGCTGATTTTGAGGCAATGGTCAAAAGAAGCCGTGAGGTGGCCTCAGGGATGAGCAACGGGATACAATACCTATTTAAAAAGAATAAAATCGAACATCTTGCCGGCATGGGAAAAGTGCTTCCCGGAAAAAAGGTTGAAGTGACCGATGCTGAAGGAAAAAAGAAAGAATATACTGCTGAACATATCATTATCGCTACCGGTGCCAGGTCAAAGGAGCTTCCTTTCCTGAAACAGGACGGCAAAAAAGTGATCGGCTACCGCGAAGCCATGACCCTTCCAAAACAGCCCAAATCCATGGTTGTGGTAGGTTCAGGTGCCATAGGCTCCGAATTTGCATATTTCTATAATAGCATAGGCACGGAGGTGACACTCATTGAAGTGCTGCCGAATATTGTTCCGCTGGAAGATGTCGATGTCTCCAAACAGCTTGGCAGGTCCTTCAAGAAGGCCGGCATCAAGGTGATGACAGGCGTTGCTGTGGAAAATGTTGATTCGAAAGGAAAAACATGCAAGGTGACTGTCAAGACAAAGAAAGGCGAAGA
>JAGLEK010000388.1 GCA_023145125.1 Bacteroidales bacterium
CGATGTGAGTTGCAAGGCCTGTCATGGTGCCACAGGTTTAGGCGACGGCGCGGTCCCTTCAGGTGATTTTACAACAAAAGCTTTCACCGGCCAGACCGATGGAGCAATCTTCTGGAAGATACAACAGGGGCGCGGACTGATGCCAAGCTTTAAAGCTATGCCGGAAACGAGCCTCTGGCAGGCAATCATCTATATCCGCACCCTGGCAGCACCTCAGGAGGTAGTGGCCATGAAGAATGCCAGCATTGTGATAGAGTTTGAAGAAAATAACAGCAAAAAATTAGTCACGGCAAAAGTTTATGAGATCTTCGAGAACGGGGAACAGGCACCGGCAAAAGAGGTCAGGGTGAACTTTTTTATCAAGCGTTACTTTGCCGACATGCTGATTGGCGGAAGCAATAACTACACCGATGATAACGGAAACGTAAGCATCAGCTTTCCGGAAGGCGTGCCCGGCGAAGAAGGCAAATTGCAGGTCATGGCAAAACTTGACGACTCCGGGTTTAACCCTGCCGAACTGACAGAAGAGGTAACCTGGGGCATAGAAAAAGCCGCATACTGGAATGACGACCGGCAGCTCTGGAAGAACAACGATTTTGTCCCGCTGTGGTTGCTGATCTCCTTTTTCGGTGTGATCGGAGGGATTCTGATCGCGATCCTGTATGTATTGCTGCAGGTAGTGAAGATAAGGAAGCTGGGCGTTGGGCGTTAGGCGGTGGGCGGTAATTCATTTTACATGGTACATGAAGAAAGCCCAACCCTATCCTAAAAGGCATATGCGAAAACTGAAAGAAGTTGTATTATCTTCAGGATTTCTTCGTAATTTTGTTTCAAACTAAACAATCCACTACCATGAAAAAAATCTCATTTCTCCTTATTCTCGTTCTTATCGTTGCAGCATGCAACAACACTGCAAATACTGATCAGACAAATACCGACAATACTGAAACTACACAACAGGAGGCCGTCATTAAGATTGCCATTATAAATGTGAGCGGAATGGATTGCGGGGGCTGTGAAACTACCATCGCGGGTGCACTTAACGAGATCGATGGTGTTACGGAAGCCAAAGCTTCTTTCACCGAGCAACAGGCGAAAGTTAAGTTCGATTCATCAAAGACAGGTATTGAAGAGTTCAAAGCTGCCATCGAAGGCAAAGGCTATACTGTTGAAGGTATCGAAGTTGTAGAATACACAGACCAATCTGCAGAACCAACCGAATAAAATGATCCGCCTTAACGGCTGCAAACATATTTCTTCAGAAATCATATACTTTTTAACAAGATATCAACAATCAGGCATCTGATTGTTCTGTTTTACTATTTTCGGGTAAACAAAATCAAAATTTTGAAGAGAAACGTCTTTGCCAGGATCTTTAACCTCTACTACGACGGCTTCAGGAACCTCAGCCCGGTCGGCAAAAGGCTGTGGATCATCATCCTTATCAAGCTTTTCATCATGTTTGCCATTCTCAAACTGTTTTTCTTCCCCAATTTTCTGAATACAAACTTCGACTCCGATAAAGAGCGTAGTGATTATGTTATTGAACAACTAACTAAACCCAATTAACACTATGGAAATTGATTATGCATTGATCGATTGGTCGCGATTGCAATTCGCAGTGACAGCCTTGTATCACTGGATCTTTGTGCCGCTGACCCTTGGTCTGGCTTTCATTATCGCAATAATGGAGTCGATTTATGTAAGAACAGGAAATCCTGAGTGGAAGAGCATCACTAAATTCTGGATGACATTATTTGGGATCAACTTCGCAATTGGCGTAGCAACAGGGATCATCCTGGAGTTTCAGTTCGGAACAAACTGGTCGAACTACTCCTGGTTTGTTGGTGACATCTTCGGTGCACCACTGGCCATAGAAGGTATCATGGCCTTCTTTTTGGAATCAACCTTCATTGCGGTCATGTTCTTTGGATGGAACAAGGTCGGGAAGAAGTTCCACCTTGTATCTACCTGGCTGGTCGCCTTCGGCGCCAGTCTTTCAGCTCTGTGGATACTTGTAGCCAATGCATGGATGCAATATCCTGTAGGCATGAGGTTCAACCCGCAAACAGCAAGAAATGAGATGGTGGACTTCTGGGAGATACTTTTCTCCCCTGTTGCCGTGAACAAGTTTCTGCACACCATCACATCCGGCTACGTGCTCGCTGCGATCTTCGTAATTGGTATCAGTGCATGGTACCTGCTGAAAAAACGGCATCGCCTTTTTGCCAAACGCAGCATTGTTGTTGCGGCCGTATTCGGCCTCATAATGTCACTCATGAACATTCATGCAGGAGATGAATCTGCCAGGCAGATAGCCGAAAAGCAACCCATGAAATTTGCTGCCATGGAAGCCATGTACTATGGCCAGACCAATGCCCCATTAGTTGCTATTGGATTCATGGAAAAAGTAGACCACGACAGGGATAATATCAATGAAAGGCAATTTGCTTTCTCCATCGAGATCCCGGATATGCTGTCTTATCTGGCCTTCCTCGAGAGTGGAGCTTATGTTCCCGGAATCAAAGACCTGATCCGTGGGTACACGGATAATGACGGCAATAACGTACTTTCATATGCTGAGCGCATGAGAAGGGGCAGTATCGCCATCACGGCATTGCATGATTACAAAGAGGCAAAAAATATCGCAAAAAACAGCAAAGCCAATGAAATGGTTAAAATGTCGTTCATGGAAAAAGCCGATTCGCTTGAGGCACTGTTTTCAGATCAGGAATGGGTAGATAATTATTTTGCTTATTTCGGATATGGTTATTATGATGATCCGAAAGACCTCATTCCCAACGTTCCTGTTTCTTTCTATTCATTTCATATAATGGTTATACTGTCAGGATATTTCTTACTTATTTTTATTCTTGCCTTAATTAATGTGCTTAAGGGGAAGCTTGAAAGAAGGAAATGGATCTTATGGGCTGCTATTCTTGGGATCCCCCTGGTATATATTGCCCAGCAGACCGGATGGCTGCTCGCAGAAATGGGGCGTCAGCCCTGGGTGGTCCAGGACCTGATGACAACAGCGGCAGCCGCAACCAAAAACAGTGTCAGCAATATCCAGATCACATTCTGGCTCTTTGTGGCCACATTTACGATCTTGCTCATAGCGGAGATAAAGATCATGTTAACGCAAATTAAAAACGGACCTAAAGAAGGAGGACAATAAGATGTTTGAAACACTATCACTTTTAGCCTTACAGCAGTACTGGTGGATCATCGTGTCCATTCTTGCTGCGATCCTGATTTTTCTGATGTTCGTTCAGGGTGGCCAGACACTGATCTATTGCCTGGGCAAAACCGATATGGAGCGTACTATCCTCATCAATGCACTGGGCCGTAAATGGGAATTTACTTTTACCACACTGGTTACTTTCGGCGGGGCATTTTTTGCATCCTTTCCGCTTTTCTATGCCACCAGTTTCGGTGGGGCATACTGGGTATGGATGCTCATTCTCTTCGCCTTCATCCTGCAGGCCGTATCCTATGAATATCGGACCAAAGCCAACAATTTCCTGGGCAAAAGGACATATGAAGGCTTTCTGTTTGCCAACGGACTGCTGGGAACCATCCTGATCGGGACCGCGGTAGCCACTTTCTTTACCGGTTCACCATTTAACTTAAGCAGTACAATAAGCACATCCGGTGAGATCACTATGATCAACCAGGTAAATTGGGAAAGCCCGTACCGTGGCCTTGAGCTTGCCTTTAACTTTGGCAGGTATGCCACCTTTGTGAACCTTTCACTGGGGCTGGCAGTATTCTTCCTGGCACGCGTGCTGGCAGTGCTCTATTTCATGAACGCCGTTGATGAGGAAAATATCAACAAGCGGCTGAAAAAGAAGCTCATCAACAATGCTGCACCATTCCTGGTTTTCTTCCTCTTCTTTGTTACTAACCTCCTCCTGATGGATGGCTATGCAGTTGATCCTGAGAGTAAAATGGTAACGATGGAATCTTATAAATACCTGAATAACCTCTTGCAGATGCCACTGGTATTGGTCATCTTCCTTCTCGGTGTTGTTATGGTATTACTAAGCATCATCCGGCCAATCATGGCATATGAAAAATGCGGCAGCAAGGCAATATGGCCGGGAGGTTTAGGGACCTTTCTTACAGTATTTGCTTTATTACTGGTGGCCGGACTCAACAACACGGCTTTTTATCCTTCATATACGGATTTGCAAAGTTCACTGACCATCGAGAATGCATCATCAAGCCATTATACGCTCACAGCCATGAGCTATGTGTCGCTAATGATACCTTTTGTACTGGCATATATCTGGTACGCATGGAAAGCCATCAGCAACAAGAAGATCACTGCTAAAGAAATGGAAGATGATGATCATGTTTATTAACCTGAAAAAACAAACAAGATGTATATAACTGAAATAATGTGGCTTATCATTTGGCCTGTGCTGATCTTCATCAGCTACAGGCTTGTTCTCGTAGCCATCAAAAAGTTTGAAAAACAGGCAGCGAAGGAAGAAAAATAGTCGCTGCGATATCCGGGAGGAGGCTGTCTCAAAAGTCAGATATTTAAGTCATTTCGACCGAAGGGAGAAATCTATTCTGCTGAGTATTAATAGTATAGATTTATTCGCTTCGCTCATGAGAGCACTTCGCTTAGTTCTCGCATACGCTTGAAATGACATTGGGAAGACCTTTAGAGACATCCTCGACCTGGCATCAGTTAATTAATAGTACCAAATCGA
>JAGLEK010000389.1 GCA_023145125.1 Bacteroidales bacterium
GCTTCCGCCACCCTTTGCTCGATCCTGTTCACCGCCCTTATCTCACCGGAAAGTCCTACTTCACCGGCAAAGCAATAATGCTGCGGGATTGGCAGGTCGGCATTTGATGACATTACAGAGCTGATGATGGCCAGGTCGATAGCCGGATCATCGACACGGATGCCCCCTGCAATGTTCAGGAAGACATCCTTGACCCCCAGTTTGAACCCGGCACGCTTTTCAAGGACAGCAAGCAACATGTTCAGTCTTTTCGCATCAAAGCCGGTAGCAGACCGTTGTGGGGTCCCATAAGCAGCGGAGCCAACCAGTGCCTGGGTTTCGACCAGCATGGGGCGTTGTCCTTCGATGGTGGCAGCCACGGCCACACCACTAAGGTCCTCGTCACGCTGTGAAATAAGGATCTCAGAGGGGTTGCTGATCTCCCTGAGGCCTTTATCGGTCATCTCGAAAATACCCAGTTCCGAGGTTGAGCCATAACGATTCTTGACAGAACGTAAGATGCGGAATTCATAATGCCTGTCACCCTCAAACTGAAGCACAGTATCGACCATATGTTCCAACACTTTGGGCCCTGCCAGCATGCCATCTTTCGTGATATGCCCGATCAATATCACCGGTGTATCAGTAAGCTTGGCATATCGTTGCAGTTCGGCAGCACATTCGCGGACCTGGGAAATGCTTCCCGGTGATGAATCGATGCGATCGGTGTAAAGCGTCTGAATTGAATCGATTACCAGCACATCGGGTTCGAGTTGCTCAAGAAACCTGAAGATGTTCTGTGTATTTGTTTCTGTCAGGATCATACAATCAGGGTTACCGTACCCGATCCTGTCGGCACGCATTTTTATTTGCTGGTCACTCTCCTCCCCTGTTACATATAGTATCTTCCGGTTTTCAAAGCGCAGTGCCACCTGAAGCATCAGGGTTGATTTACCTATGCCGGGCTCACCACCGATCAACACAAGGGACCCCGAAACAAGGCCACCTCCAAGCACTCTGTTCAGTTCGGCAGTTCCGGTATCCATTCTTTCCTCTGAACTTTTACTGATCTTTTCAATGGATGTGGGGGTGTTTTTCTTAGCGGACTTGATATCCCCCATGGATGATTCCCTCGGGGTTTCTTTTTTAATGATCTCTTCCACATAAGTGTTCCATTCCCCGCAGGAGGGACAACGGCCAATCCATTTTGGTGATTGGGCTCCGCAGTTCTGGCAGAAAAAAACGCTTTGTGCTTTTGCCATGATGCTTATTTAGTCAGTTTATTGCCCGGGAGATCCCTTGATCTTATCGATGATGGCAGATGTTGAATAGCCTTCGACCAGGTCCATAGTCACCAATTTACCACCTTTATTCTCTACAATATCAGCACCGACAATATCTTTTGGCTCATAATCTTTCCCTTTGACAAGCACATCGGGCTGAATACTTTTGATGAGATCATAGGGTGTGTCTTCTTCGAAGATCACAACCGCACCGACAAAGCCGAAGGCAGCAAGAGCCATAGCCCTTGAGTTTTCATCCTGGATGGGGCGTGAACTGCCTTTGATACGTTTCATCGAGGCATCGGAATTCAAGCCCACGATGAGTAGTGTGCCTTCCCCGGCCGCTTTGGCCAGATAATCGACATGTCCAAGGTGCAGGATATCAAAGCAGCCATTGGTAAATACTATCTTATTCTCATGAAAGCGCCAGACAGCCAGTTGCCAGCCGAGTTCTTGATCCATGTGCCAGATCTTTGATTTTATATGCTCAAGATGATTCATTTTCAACTTTATTTTTTTGCAAAAATAACATCAGGAAGGATAATCCTCCCACAATTATTATCATTAGTGTTTGTGCAGCATGGGTGATGGTTGCAAATGATGCCGCCGAGGCCTGGTCAACACCATACAGTTCAAATAATACGGCCTTCACAATAAAGTGATATGTCCCGATACCGCCGGGAACAGGAGCAACGATGCCAAGGCTTCCGATGCTCATCACTGTGAAGGCATCCCCGAAATCAAGGTGTGAGGTTGTTTCAAAGGAGAAGAAAGGCAGATATATCATCAGGGTATACATCCCCCAGATTATGACAGTGTACAGCATGAACAAGCCTTTGTTCTTTGTTCTTTTTATGGTTTTCATGCCTTCCACCATGCCTTTTGCAAATTGTGACAATTTGCGGTAAAAAGCATACTTTCTTAAACGCTTACGATATCTTTTCCAAAAGAAAAGAAGGGCTAAAAGCAGGCTTAGCAATATCGTCAGGGCAACAAGAGCAGGAATAAGGTTATTCTCAAAATTTGAGAATAGTGGAGTAAATACGAATTTATCCACAAATTCCCCCACCAGTCCAAGCTGGAACATAATCACAGCGATTATGATCAATAGCATGATAACCATATCGAAGATGCGTTCAGCAATTACGGTACCCAGTAATTCTGTAAAAGGGATATTTTGTTTTTTGCTGAGCACGCCACACCTGGTGACTTCCCCCAGCCTCGGCACCGCGGTATTGGCAAGGTATCCCGTCATGACGGCGTAGAAGGTTGTGGAAAGCCGGGTTTTGTGCCCCATTGAATTAATGAGGATATTCCAGCGGGCGGCCCTGACAATATGGGCGAGGATCCCGGCACCCATGCCTAAGATTATCCACAGGTAATCAGCGTGCATGATCTGCTCCTTGATCTCTTTCCCGTTCAGGTTCCTGAAAGCCAACCATAGAAACAACATCCCTAAAAGAAGGAATACCAGATAATTAAATACAGACAGGACCTTCTTCACTTATTAAAGTTTATTATTCGCATCAGGGAAAATGATCGCAGGCTTGTGCGAAGCTGCTTCTTCAGGATCCATTGAAGCATAAGAAACAATGATAATGAGATCGCCAATGGCGGCTTTACGGGCAGCGGCACCATTCAGGGAAATAATCCCTGAGCCCCTTTCACCCTTGATAACGTAGGTTGCAAGCCTCTCACCGTTGGAGATATTATAAATATGTACTTTCTCGTTCTCGATCAAGGCCGCAGCATCCATCAGATCTTCATCAATGGCGATGCTTCCGACATAGTGAAGGTCGGCCTCGGTAATAGTGCACCGGTGTATCTTCGATTTTAGTACTTCGATTTGCATATCACGGCAAAATTACAAAAATTCAACACAGAAATGCAACTTTTGGGTAGCTATCCTTTAAAAAGACAGGCAATCTTCACTTAATTTTCAGATTATCGATAAGCCTGACATCTCCCATAAAGAGTGCAATAAAGGCCCTTATATTATCAGCTTCATCCCAGCTCTGTACAGGCATAAGTGTATCTTCATCTGCGATGCAGATATATTCGACCTTCATACCGGGCATGGCATTTAGCTTTTCTTCGGCAAGGATCAAAATTTCCCCGATGCTTCTTTCTCCGGCCTGCTGCCTGATCCAATTCAGGCTTTTAAATATCTCCGGGGCGATGGATCGTTCTTCCGGGCTCAGACGCACATTGCGGGAGCTCATAGCCAGGCCGTCTTCCTCTCTGATGATGGGGCAGCCAATGATCTCAAGCGGCATGTTCTCCTGCTCAACCAAGGCTTTTATGATAGCAAGCTGCTGGAAGTCTTTCTCACCGAAATAGGCTTTATTGGGCATGCAAATGTCAAAGAGCCTCTTCACCACAACTGCAACACCATTGAAATGCCCGGAACGATGCTCTCCTTCCATTACCTTTTCAAGCTGCCCAAAGTCGTAGTGTTCCTTCACCTCTTCCGGATACATTTCACCGGCGGAAGGGGCAAAAACAATACTGCATCCAGCCTCCTCCAGCTTTTTACAATCATCCTCCAGGGTCCTGGGGTATTTTTCCAGATCCTGCTTATTATTGAATTGTATGGGATTTATGAAGATGCTGACAATGTTGATATCGTTTTCTTTTATCGACTGCTCCAGCAACGAAATATGCCCCCGGTGTAATGCTCCCATTGTGGGGACGAACCCGATCGAATGCCCGTCAGCTCTGTGTTGCCGTATGGCTGACTGGATATCTTTTATGCTTGTATAAACAATCATAAGAGGAGCTTTTGAGTGCCGAGTGCCGAGTGCCGAGTGATGAGTGCCGAGCGCCCAATGCCCAACGCCTATTTAATTATTGTCCAAAAATCTTCCTCCAGCGATGCTTCGGGGGTTTCGATGATGCGGCCTATCTCTTCGCCCCCGCGATAGACGATAAATGTAGGAACCCGTTCAATCCCAAGATGTTCAATTGACAGTTCCCCGCCGGTTTTATTTCTGTCGACACATATAACAACAATTACATCATCAGGCACTTTTGCGTCATCCATTATCCTGTAAAACCTTGGTACCTGCTCCTGGCTATCCTGGCACCAGGTTCCTAAAACCAGTACAATGTCGACACTCCCTTCAACATTATATATCTTTTCAATAAATTGCTTATCGGCATCATAATTCTCATATTCCTGCAAATAATACTCACCGAACTCCCCCTCCTGAAGGGCAGCCCTGTTACAATATCCGATCAGGATCTCCTGGTTAAGCTCGCTGTCGGTAATCTTTTTATTGATATTCTGGGCGTGCAGGGAAAGGGAAAATAATATTGCAAGGATAGTAAACCAAAGTGATGTTTTCATTGTTATATGTTTAGATTAATTAACATACAAATATAGACAATGATTTTAAGCAACAATCGTTTTAACAATATACAGTAACTTTGCAAAAAAAGAGATATGGGTAGTGAAGAGCAGTCATTCAATGAAAATCTCGACTTGCTGATCAAGTTGTTCAAAAAGCTAAAGGAGAAATCTTCCCTTGATGACGTACCGGGCATTGACAAGACTTTTTACAAGAATTTTGAGTTCCTGCTCAGTAATTACGAGAATATGCGTGAGCAGTTATCGGAGGAGTTACTGGAAAAATTCGGTGAGCCGGTAAAGGGCATGATCGCCGGCCTGGTGGAACAGCTTAAGATGGAACTGGGTGATGATGCCGGTGACCTTGACCTTGAAGAAGCGCCGTTAAAAGAGGAGATCCGGCTCCCCGACGACATTGCGAAGATCGATGAGATGCTGAAGAATCCCGGCCTCACTGATAAAGAGATAAACAAGCTGTTGGATGAACGGTCGAAGCTGATAAAGAAACTACCCGCTGATCCAAACGATATTCTTTCTAATCCTGATCTTACAGATTAATTAAACCTGCTTGTGTAGCATCGTCGATGCTAAAAACGGGGCAGCGCTTGCTGCCTTAATAACAGAAAATGGCATTTTTCGTTTTTCAAATATTTAGGCAGATTGGTAATGCAAAACTGCTCATTATTAAGCAAGAGTTTGTTATTTATGATAACTTTGCCCTGATAGCATACCAGCATTGAACAGGACACTACCACTATGTTGACCAAAGACCACCTACACAACTGTAAAAACTGCAAAAAACGAAATAATATATTTGCTCTGCTTAACGATGAAGAGCTTGAGCATGTTGATAATAATCGTTATGAACTTACCTTTAACAAGGGTGAGATCATTTTCAAGCAGGGATCCCCTCTCACTCATGTTGCCTGCATTACAGAAGGACTCGCAAAATTATACATCGAAGGCCTCAATAAAAGGAACCTCATCTTATCTTTTGCCAAGCCGGTACAGATGATCGGCGGGCCCGGAATGTTTGTTGATTACCGGCATCATTTTTCTGTTGCTGCAGTTGAAGAAACCACCGCATGTTTGGTGGATACCAAGATCATTGAGGAATTGATCGAGCACAACCCGGTTTTCGCCTGTGACCTTCTGAAAAGGACAAATCAAATTTCAATCGCAAATTTCAAGAAGTTCATCAACCTCACCCAGAAGCAGATGCATGGCCGCATAGCGGATGCATTTATTTTCCTGCTGGATGAGATCTACGGCCGTAATCCTTTCGTCATTACCATCAGCCGGCAGGATATTGCCGATCTGACTGCCATGTCGAAAGAAAATGTGATCAGGGTAATAAAAGTCTTCAGGGACCAGGGCCTTCTCAGGGTCGACGGCAATGTTATTGAGATCCTGAATAAGAAGGAACTTATCAGGATCGGAGAAACCGGATAATCTACCCATTACCTAATTTATATTCAGTCCAATTATTCACATCCATTTAATGTTGTTCTTTTTTCTAAAAGTCAAGCTTCTATTACTGTGCCTATAACAATATTTACATTGTTTTTTATCAACATTTAATTGATATGCATACTTAGAAATAAGTAGTTCGCATTCTGCTTTTCCTCATCAACATCATATCCAACTTTTTCAATGTTTACACGCGTGTTCGTACACTTGCTGTGTGAATTGGAAAACAAACCAAATTAATAACCAGAACTATGAAAAAACTCGTAACACTCTTACTGATCGTACCTGCGCTAGCATTAGCAATTATCGTTGCCAGCTGCACTAAAGAAGGCGAACAGGGCCCTCCGGGAGAAAATGGAATTAACGGAACTGATGGTACCGCCACATGTGGCCAGTGCCATAACTCAGGTGAAGCCTTTCTTGCAAAAGTTATTCAATGGGAAGCTTCTACACACGCCACCGGTGGAAACTTTGAAAGAAACGATAAAAGTTGTGCCCCCTGCCATACCAGTATGGGATTTCGGGAAGTAATTGAGACACATGCTGACACAACAGCCGCTAAGGTGCAAGATCCAACACCCCCAAACTGTTATACCTGTCACCAGATCCATGAGACTTATGAGGCAGCAGACTGGGCATTGAGAAGCATTGACCCGGTTGCATTGCGGACAGATGGCACAAACACAAGCATGGGACAAGGAAACCTTTGCTCGAATTGTCACCAGATAAATCCGCCCAATCCGATGCCGGTAATTGGGACAACAGAGGATATTACGATCACCTCTCCATATTGGGGCCCGCACCACGGACCTCAAGCCAATATGTTCACCGGTAATGGCGGCTATGAAGTTGGCAGCGGATACGGGAACTCTTTTCATACTGCGAATGTTGAATCCGGATGTGTGCAGTGTCACCTGGCTGATCCTTATGGGGTTCAGGCAGGCGGTCATTCAATGAATATGACTTATGCTTATCACGGACATGATGTAGTTAATAAAGCCGGTTGCCTTGAATGTCATACCGATCCTGATAACCTGGATACCAAAATTGAAGAAACAAAAGCGGATATTGACGAAAAGCTTGATGAACTTAAAGTTTTACTTATGGCCATGGGGGTTCTTGACGAAGGAGATCATGTCGTCCCCGGAACAATGCCTTCATTGTCGGCAGGTGCAGTGTACAACTACCTTTTTGTATTGGAAGACAGAAGCGGTGGTTCTCACAATTTCGCTTATGCTAAAAAGCTGTTAGATAATACAATCGAAGCCATTCAGTAAATAATATTACACATTACAGAAAAAGGCTTCAGTTGTACGTTGAAGCCTTTTTTCTTGTTTCTAATAATATACCGATATGAAGATATTTAAAGTTTTGATGCTATTTGTTATGGCAGGGTTTATCCTCTGTTCTTGCGAGTACGAGTGGATACAGCCTGAAAAAAAGCCAATACCGGAAACTCTTAGTTTTTCATCAGATATAATGCCCATTTTCAACAATGGTTGTAATACCAATGTTTGTCATGGGCCGGGGTCTACACCTCCCAACCTTTCAGAAGGGAATGCCTATAATTCATTGATCGATGGAGCCTATGTTGACACGGAAACCCCGGAAGCAAGTATCCTCTATACAACCATGAAAAGTGGGTCGATGGTACCCTATACAGATCCCGGCGATGAAGAGATTGTCCTGGCTTGGATACAACAGGGAGCCTTAGACAACTAATTATCATTTATTAAAACTTCAGAGCATGAAAAAACTAAATATATTCCTGACCATCCTCTTACTCCTTCCTGTATTTTTGATCGCTCAGGATGGGGAAACAGAAATAGCCAAAGTGAAAAGCAAACCGGTAAGGGCTCCATTTGGCTGCCCTGTAGTGATCGACAACCAGACTGTGTATATTCCAACTGCGAAAACACTTGAATTCGTTATCGAGCACCGCTTTGACAAGATAGAAAACATTTCGAACCTGTTCGGAATTTACGGTTCATCCAACATCAGGCTGGGGGTCAACTACAGCATCACCAATAAATTATCGGTTGGCTTCGGTACAACCAAATACAGAAAATTGCAGGACTTCCGGATCAAGTATAATATACTGGAACAGACCAGGGATGATAAGATGCCTGTTGCCCTTACCGCTTATGGTAATATGGGAATCGATGCCAGGGCCGAAAGTTATTTTGGCCAGAATTATAAGTTTACAAACCGCCTTTCCTATTTTACGGAATTGATCGTGGCACGTAAATTTACCGACTGGCTTTCGATCCAGGTTTCTGGAAGCTTCTCCCATATCAACAGGGTCGATTCTCTCATGGAGCATGATAAGATCGGGATTTCTTTCTCAGGAAGAGCCAGGGTAACAGCACAATCGTCAATTATCTTTAACTACGGTATTCCTTTGCAGATAAAAGGGATACAGGAGCACACTACGCTTACAAACCCACCCAAACAGAATTTTGGAATTGGATGGGAGATCTCTACAAGCACGCACTGCTTTCAGATCTTCGTGACTTCGGCCACCGACCTTTCACCACAGTACACCATGATGGAAAACCAGAACGACTGGCTGGATGGGGACCTGTTCTTTGGGTTCACGATCACCCGATTGTGGAGCTTTTAGGGATGAAGGCATACATTCAGAATCATATAACTTAATAATTATAAATCTTTAAAAAGCATGAATATGAAAACTAGATCAATCAACAAGATTATCGGCATCGCTGCCATATTATTTTTTGCAATGGCATTTATGGCCTTTATAGCGCCACAGGACCAGAAGAAGGGAGGATCATGGGAGATCCCATCAAAATATGCAAAGATGGAAAATCCTTATGTCGATGATGCCGGACTCATTAAAATAGGTAAAATGCTTTACAGCAAGCATTGTAAATCATGCCATGGAAATAAAGGACTGGGCGACGGCCCCAAAGCCAAACAGCTCGAAACATTCCCCGGTAACTTTGCCACAGAAATCTTCCAGGGTGACACTGATGGAGAAATGTATTTCAAATCTATCATCGGCAGGGATGAAATGCCCAATTATGAGAAGAAGATCACTGATGATGAAGATCGATGGTCTATCATCAACTATCTGAGAACATTGAAATAGTCAGGTGAATAATTCAAAGGTGCCATTTGAACAAATGGCACCTTTTCTCTAATTTAATATTGCTATGAGAAGATCACTGCTATTCGCTGCTCCTATACCAATACTTTT
>JAGLEK010000039.1 GCA_023145125.1 Bacteroidales bacterium
GCTTTATGCCCATCAACAAAAATAATATCGGGATGTTTGGCAATAACCTCTGTCAGGGCTTTATCAGGTATGTCAAAGGGTAAATATGGCATATACAGGACAATAACTTGAGTACCATAGGGCGAAAAAAGATTTTCAATAGCTGTAAAATAGTAATCATATATTTCGAAATCCGTTACATTATCATTGTACACCGCTTCTCCTGATTTCCTGCTCTTCTGGCTATTTGTCAGATATAACGGCAAAATTTGAGGTACGATGAAAAATATTTTCACAAATTTCTTAAAACTCATCCCTACTCCTTCTTTGCGGTACAAATCAATCAACTCAAAAGCACGATCGATCTTCACGGGCGGGTGAATGCTAACTTCATTTTCATCTTTACAAATATGAGCAGCCACCAGGGGAATATTTTCAGATAATATGGGAGGGTATGGAGATCTGGAGCGATTAAGCAACCCACTCCAACATCCAAGAATAACATATGTTGGTTTCAGTTTGTCGAGCACTCCATGTTCTTTCAAGTTTTGAGCTTTCAGTAATGCATGGATATAAGAAAAAGAACTGACACCGTAATTGTAGGCAGGTATACTTAAGCTATCAGCAATTAATTGAGTAAACGTTTGTTCAGACTCAACTTCATCACCATAAGTATACGAACATCCCAGGGACAAAATACCCCCTGACCGGAAAGACGAAGCATCCTCATGTTTGCCTATTCTGTATCCGAGCTTATGACTTTTTACATAAAAGCTGCGATCACGTATCGGGCCGGAAATATTAGGGGCAAAGTCAAATCCGATAACCGGATCATATACATATGCTCCAACCGGCCAACGTCCGGGTTGGGATACTATTTTTCCAAGTTGATTATGAATTTGAATGGTAAAATAAATATTGAAACCTATCAGTAACACAACGATAACAACAAACACATATAAGATATAATATAAATTCCTGGAGCTTAAATATTTCATGATACTTTGTGTTGAAACAAAATAATGTGCAAGTTAACAATAAGTTTTTTATGCAGCAGCTTACGCTTTCAGGCAGCCTTCCCTAATTCAGGCGGGAATATATCAATACTAAAAATGACTACTTTTGATTCATCCGCGAAATTGATTGTTTAATACCTGAACACCCAATTAATTTTAAATCTAAAATACTGCAAGAGCATGGTTAATATTTTATATCAGATAAGATTTGACCTGCTTTAACTTCAAGAACTCTAAGCATTAAATGAAGAAAATTTTAGGGATATCTGCTTTTTATCATGATTCAGCAGCCGCTATTACAGTTGGTGGAAAGATCATTGCTGCTGCCCAGGAAGAGCGTTTTACCAGGAAAAAGCATACACCGGATTTTCCAATACAAGCCATAAAATATTGTCTCGAAGAAGCCGGCCTTGAAATAGATGAGTTGGACAGCATTGTTTTTTACGATAAACCACTATTAAAATTTGAAAGACTTCTTGAAACCTACTATGCATTTGCACCCAGGGGCCTGGCATCATTTGTAAAAGCAATGCCTGTCTGGCTAAATGAAAAAATGTTCTTAAAAAAACAGATTTATGATGGACTTGCCGATGTAGGTAATTACAATAAAAAAAAGATAAAACTACTTTTCACCGAGCACCATCTGTCGCATGCGGCAAGTGCTTTTTTCTGCTCTCCTTACAAAGATGCGGCCATATTAACTATTGACGGAGTTGGTGAATGGAGCACTGCTTCTATTGGGGTGGGTAAAGGCAAGCACATTAAAATTCTCAAGGAGTTGCATTTTCCTCATTCTGTCGGACTGCTTTATAGTGCTTTTACTTACTTTCTTGGGTTTAAAGTTAATTCAGGAGAGTATAAGCTAATGGGACTTGCGCCTTATGGCAACCCGAATTCGGAACAAACGCAAAAATTTATCGGGATAATAAAATCGAATTTAGTTGATGTTAAAGATGATGGTTCGATCTGGCTCAATCAATCCTATTTTAATTATGCTACCGGCCTGAGAATGGTAGATGATAAAAAATGGGGGAAACTGTTTTCCTTCCCAAGGAGAAAAGAAGAATCAAAACTCGAACAACACCATTGTAACCTGGCACTTGCCATCCAGCAGATTACCGAAGAGATAGTTCTGAAAATGGCTGTAGAAGTTAAGCGCATCACGGGCTCCACTAATTTATGTATGGCAGGAGGTGTAGCTTTGAATTGCGTTGTTAATGGCAAATTATTAGAAGAAAGGATTTTTGAAAACATCTACATACAACCCGCTGCCGGCGATGCCGGTGGTGCCTTAGGGGCGGCTCTGGCAACTCATTATCTTTACTATGAAGAGGAGCGGAAAACTGATGGTGTCAATGATATAATGCAAGGGGCCTACCTGGGCCCTGCCTTTTCGGATAAAGAAATTGAATTTATGAACCGGAGGCATAAAGCTGTCAGTACCAAATATCATTCTTTTAATAGGCTGACAACAGACATTGCTTCTAAGTTAGCAGATGGCCAGGTTGTAGGTTGGTTTCAGGGAAGAATGGAATTTGGCCCCAGGGCCTTAGGCAACAGGAGTATTCTGGGGGACGCCAGAAATCCTGCAATGCAAAAAAAATTAAACCTGAAAATTAAAAAAAGAGAAGGATTCCGACCATTTGCCCCATCTGTGCTAATTGAAGATAGCCCGGAATACTTTGATCTGCATGCGAGTTCCCCTTATATGTTGCTGGTAGCACCTGTAAAGCCCGGCCGAAGAAAGAACCTACCCGGAAATTTTAGCGATCTGCCACTTTGGGAAAAGCTGTATCATGAGAGGAGTGATATTCAGGCAGTAACACATTTGGATTTTTCGGCACGAATTCAAACCGTTCATCAGGAAACAAACTTGAGATACTGGGAATTGATAAACGCCTTTAAAGAACTAACAGGATTTGGTATTGTTGTAAATACCAGCTTTAATGTGAGAGGCGAGCCCATAGTTTGTTCGCCATACGATGCCTATAAATGCTTTATGAGCACCGAAATGGATTATTTGGTAATCAATGATTATATGTATTGCAAAACAGATCAACCCGATTGGCAAAACATAGAGAAATGGAGCATGAAATTTGAAATGGATTAAGTATTAATATTTCAATTATGGAGTTTTTGAAGGACCTTTGGCACTTTATGCGGGAACGTAAAAAATATTGGCTGGCACCAATAATTATTTTCCTGCTACTGCTTGGCTTATTAATTGTTTTTGGCGGAGGAAGTGCAATGGCTCCTTTTATTTATTCCATTTTTTAATTCTGACAAATGAAAAAGATCAAAACAGATACCACTAAGACAATGCTGGTGATATCGTCCGGCTTTATTTTGATTTACTTAATATGGCACTGGGATTGGGCTATTTATACTGCATTGACAATTAGCTTAACAGGTGTTTTATCTGCTTATTTGAGCCGGAAAGTAGTTTTCCTTTGGATGAAGCTAAGCTGGCTGTTAAGCATGATTGTTCCCAATGTACTATTAGCCATTGTTTTTTATTTGGTTTTATTTCCTGTATCCCTGGCAGCAAAGTTGTTACACTCTAAAACTCAGCTAATTCTTAAAAATAAAACACAAAGCTTTTTTGTAGATTGCGATAAAGAATTTGACAAAGCGTCGTTTGAAAAACCCTTTTGATATCCGAAATCTGAAATCTGAAGTCTGAAATTCGATATTCGATATTCGATATACGATATTTGATATACGATATTCGAATCCTCTAATTATCAAATTCCATTAACAAGGTAATAAGGTCAACCACCCTGTTTGAGTAACCCCATTCGTTATCATACCAGTTCAGGGTTCTGACAATGCGTTTGCCAAGCACTTTGGTATACTCAGGGTCATAAATAGAGCTGTATGAATTCCCGACTATATCTGATGAGACCACCTGGTCTTCAGAATAAAGCAGAATATTTTCCATGCCTTTGGTTTTGGATGCTATCCTGACCGCAGCGTGGATGTCGTCGATGGTAACATCTTTTTCTACTTCTATCACAAGGTCGACAACGGAACCATCAGGCACCGGTACCCTGGAAGCCATTCCGTCAAGTTTCCCTTTCAGTGCAGGGATCACCATGCCAACTGCTTTAGCAGCACCGGTGGTGGTTGGAATGATATTCTCAGCTGCAGCACGGCCACGGCGCCAATCTTTATGTGGCACATCAGCAAGGCGCTGGTCGTTTGTATATGCGTGGGTGGTTGTCATCAGCCCTTCCTTGATACCGAATGCATCATTCAGGACTTTTGCCATAGGCGCCAGGCAATTGGTTGTGCAGCTGGCATTGGAAATAATCCGGTGCTCAGGCTTGAGCTCATCATCGTTTACACCAAGTACAACTGTACAGTCGATCTCATCCTTTGCAGGCACGGTCAGGACAACCCTTTTGGCACCTGCCTTGAGGTGTGGTTCAAGGGTTTCCCTTGTACGGAAGATGCCTGTAGCTTCGACCACTACATCGATCTGCAGTTCTTTCCAGGGGAGCTCTTCCGGGTTGCGGATGCTGAGCATCTTGACTTTTTCATGCGGTGTAACCAGGTAATCATCTTCAAGAGTGATATCCTGGCCGAAACCCGACATTACTGTATCATATTTTAAGAGGTATGCCAGCACCTCATCATCAAAAAGATCATTGATAGCTATCACATCAACATCTTCCCTTGCATTCAGGATCCTGAACACTGAGCGTCCGATCCTTCCAAATCCGTTTATAGCTACTCTCATTGCGAGCCTCCTTTCTTATCCAATTCATTATATGCTACAATAACATCGATGATCCGGCTCGCCGTGGCGAGTGCAGTATGGTACCATGTCAGTGTCTTTACCATCCTGGACGGAGACATCATGGTTGCCTGTGTATCAAAAACAACTGAGTGCCTGTCGCCGATCACATCAGTCGATACAATGGGATCATTCACAACACGTACTGTCTGCGGGTTCTTTTCAGCAAATTCAACGACAGCTTCATTCACCTGTTCTTTTGTGATCCCGCTA
Organism: Bacteroidales bacterium; assembly: GCA_023145125.1. Taxonomy (GTDB): domain Bacteria; phylum Bacteroidota; class Bacteroidia; order Bacteroidales; family B18-G4; genus B18-G4. Next base: position 5,008 of record JAGLEK010000039.1, read on the forward strand.
TTTTTCAATACGGTGGTAAGGTCAAGCAGTGAGCCATTCGGCACCGGCACGTTCAGGGCTGATCCTTCAATGCGTCCTTTGAACTCAGGCATTACGTGCTGGATCCAGCGGGGGCTCGGTGTTTCATTCGGAATAATGTTCTCCGCAGCTGAGCGGCTTCTCCTGAAATCTGTGCTTGCTTTATCACGCAGCGGCTGATCAGAAGTATATGAATGCACTGTGGTGAGCATGGCGTAATCAACACCAAATGCCTCCTCCAGCATTTTAAGGGTCAATGCGGCTGCATTTGTTGTGGCAGAACCGGCAGAAATAAGCTTATCTGAAGACTTCATGCTTTGCTCATTCACGCCCATTATCACGATCCTGTCAATCTCATCAACAGGCAATGTAGTAAGGACCACTCTTTTAGCGCCGGCTTTGAGGTGACGTTCCATGTCTGCCTTTGTTTTATATATCCCTGTTCCTTCTATCGCAACATCCACATCCAGCATATCCCACAGAACATCACCGGGCTCCATGCTTTTTCTCTCGATCATCCTGGCCTTACCGTTTGAGGAAACAAGGAAGTTCCCTTCAAGCTTCACGTCAATACCGCCTTTTGTTTCTGCCTTCAGCAGGTATTCAAGGATCTCCGGACGGCCCAGGTCAGCGATGGCTACGATCTCTATACGGTCATCATCAAGGCACAGCCGGTATATATGGCGGCCAACCTCTCCGAATCCCATAATTCCAACTCGAATCTTGTCCATATCTTAAAATTTATCGATTAATATTTCACCTGAAAACGTTCAGGCATATAATTTATTCTTCACACTATAATATGAAACGGTTTTATACCCTTTTGGTTCATTTAAGGATTGCAAAAATAATATTAATAATTATGCTTGAGGTGTTAATAATGTGTAAATTTTCAATGATCCGCCCAAAGCAAGAAAATCAGCTGACTTTCAATAAATAATACTAATTTTGCAGCAATGAAAAACCTCAGGAATTTCTGTATCATTGCACATATCGACCATGGCAAAAGCACCCTGGCAGACCGCCTGCTTGAGATCACCGAAACCATTACCGATCGTGACCTTCAGGAACAGGTGCTTGATGATATGGAACTGGAGAGGGAACGCGGCATCACCATCAAGAGCCACGCCATTCAGATGGAACATGAACATGAGGGCGAAAATTATATCCTCAATCTCATCGATACTCCCGGACATGTCGACTTTTCCTATGAGGTTTCCCGTTCCCTGGCAGCATGCGAAGGGGCACTTCTCATCGTTGATGCCGCACAGGGGATACAGGCACAGACAATTTCAAATCTTTATCTTGCCATTGACAATGATCTGGAGATCATTCCGGTACTGAATAAGATGGATCTTGAAGCAGCCATGCCTGAAGATGTTAAGGACCAGATCGTGGACCTGATCGGCTGCGACAGGAATGACATTATTGAGGCCAGTGGCAAGACAGGATACGGTGTTGACAGGATACTGGAAGATATCATTAGAAAGATCCCTCCGCCAAAGGGTGACCCGGATGCACCACTGCAGGCACTGATCTTTGATTCAGTATTTAACTCATACCGTGGCATCATCGCCTACATCAGGATCGTGAACGGAACCCTGAAGAAAGGGGAGCTAGTAAAGTTCGTCAACACTGAGAAGGAATATGATGCTGATGAGATCGGAGTACTAAAGCTCAAGCAAGTAGAAAAGAAACAATTATCTGCGGGTGATGTTGGATATATAATCTCAGGAATAAAATCATCGAAAGAGGTAAAAGTTGGTGATACCATTACACACATTAATCGCCCATGTGCTGAAGGCGTCAAAGGTTTTGAAGAAGTGAAACCCATGGTGTTTGCAGGGATCTACCCCGTTGATCCCGATGACTATGAAGAACTGCGTGCCTCCATTGAGAAGCTGCAGCTCAATGATGCCTCATTGACTTTCATCCCGGAATCGTCCCAAGCTCTGGGTTTTGGGTTCAGGTGCGGATTCCTCGGGCTTTTGCATATGGAGATCATACAGGAAAGGCTCGACAGGGAATTCGATATGAATGTGATCACCACAGTGCCCAACGTTTCATACAAGGTGATCTCAAAGAAGGGTGAGACCATTGAGGTACATAATCCTTCCGGGTTACCGGATTATAATTATATCGACCATATTGAAGAGCCGTATATCATCGCACAGATAATTTCCAAAAATGAATATGTAGGTTCGGTGATGAACCTTTGTATCGAGAAGCGCGGCGCCCTGAAGAACCAGGTATACCTTACCAGCAACCGCGTTGAAATAACCTTCGAAATGCCGCTTGGTGAGATCGTATTCGATTTTTATGATAAGCTCAAAAGTATATCCAAAGGATATGCATCATTTGATTACCACCAGTCGGGTTACAAACCTGCTAATCTCGTCAAGTTAGACATCCTGTTGAATGGCGAATCTGTTGATGCCCTTTCAACATTGATCCACCGCGACAATGCCTACGATTTTGGCAGGCGCATGTGTGTCAAGCTGAAAGAGCTGATCCCACGACAGCAATTCGATATTGCGATACAGGCCGCCATCGGAGCCAAGATCATTGCAAGGGAAACGGTCAAAGCCGTACGCAAGGATGTTACCGCCAAATGTTACGGCGGCGACATCACCCGTAAAAGAAAGCTTCTCGAAAAACAGAAAAAAGGCAAGAAGCGTATGAGGCAGGTTGGGAATGTGGAGGTGCCGCAGCAGGCGTTTTTAGCGGTGCTGAAGCTAGACTAGTGTACTTACCCCGAGCTTAAGCCCCGGGTAAGTGTAACTTTATAAGCCTCAATCCGTCCTATTACAAATCAGGATATTGGGATTATCGGATCAATGACTACCAGGGAATATAATAACTGTGTTGATCAGCATGCTGATGGGGTTTACAGGTTTATACTGAAAAACCTTAAGGATGAGCATGATGCGCAGGATGTTGTACAGGATGCCTTTGAAAAACTCTGGGTAAATCATAAGAAGCTGGACCCCGGAAAAGCAAAATCATACCTGTTCACCACCGCTTATCATACGATGATCGATCATATCAGGAAGAACAAGCATTCCGGCAGCATTGAGGATATCCCGGAAACAAGCAACGAAACATTTCGTGATTATTCCGACCTGAAAGAAGTGCTGGATGAAGCATTGGCGAAATTAAATGAAGTACAACGCTCGGTGGTCCTGCTCAGAGATTATGAAGGATATTCATACCATGAGATCGGCGAGATAACGGGACTGAATGAATCACAGGTGAAAGTATATTTATACAGGGCAAGGGTGTACCTGAAAAATTATATTGTAAGCCCTGAACATGTAATATAGATGGCCATAAAGCAACATAACGGGGACTCAAATGAGGATATGGTTTTTAAACCGGATCTTGATATTACATTTAAGCATAAATCATCTATCAAGCGTTCAGAAAAGATTGGTATCTCCCTGGAAAATGAAAAAGCCATTGCCATGTTCGAAGGCGATGCAGCTTCAGCCGACACTCCATCCGGTCTGGCAGCGATCTACTCCGGAACAAGGTTGCAAGCTGATCGGAATATTGTTTATCCGGACCCGGAATCCCTGAAGAAGAGGGTCGCGATCATTCCTGTATCCCTGCAATACGCAGC
>JAGLEK010000390.1 GCA_023145125.1 Bacteroidales bacterium
CATGAGGAGCAATACGGGCCTCAGCCTTTTGCCACCCAGTTCCATCATGTAGGATATCGGCTCATATAATTCAGCCGGCTTGCCTGAATATTTTTCTTTCTCCATGGAAAGGCTGAATTTCTCCAGAAGTTCTTCGTAGGTATACATCGTATCTTATGGTTTTTATTCTAAAATATTCAACAGGTATTGCCCATACCCACTCTTGAGCAGGGGCTCAGTGACAGCCCTCAATCCTTCCTTGTCGATGAAGCCCATATTATATGCTACTTCCTCTATACATCCGATCTTCAGTCCCTGTCTTTCTTCAACAACCTGCACGAACTGTCCTGCCTGTAACAGGCTTGAAAAAGTACCGGTATCAAGCCAGGCAGTGCCCCTTCCCAGGATGCCTACTTTCAGCTTCTTTTCTTTCAGGTAGTGCCTGTTCACATCGGTGATCTCATATTCTCCACGTGCGCTTGGTTGGATATTTTTTGCCACGTCAATAACGGAGTTATCGTAAAAGTACAAGCCGGGAACAGCATAGTTTGACTTCGGTTCCTTTGGCTTTTCTTCGATTGATATTGCCATCTCATTCTCATCAAACTCAACAACGCCATAGCGTTCAGGGTCTAACACATGATATGCAAATACCATACCTCCGTCGGGATCATTGTTCTTGTTCAGCAACGACGGGAGGCCGGCACCATAGAAAATGTTATCACCGAGGATCAGGGCTACCTTGTCGTTGCCAATGAATTCTTCCCCTATCACAAAAGCCTGTGCCAGCCCGTTTGGGATCTCCTGCTTAGCATAGCTGAAGTTACAGCCAAGGCTTTTCCCATCTCCGAGTAAACGCTGAAAGCTGGCCTGGTCGTGGGGTGTTGAAATGATCAGGATGTCCCTGATACCGGCCATCATAAGGATAGACAGGGGATAATAGATCATAGGCTTGTCATATACCGGCATAAGCTGTTTGCTGATTGCAATGCTTATGGGATAGAGTCTTGTGCCGGATCCTCCGGCAAGAATGATTCCTTTCATCAGTATAGTATTGTTAAATGTCTCGCGAGATAAAGATACGGAATTAAGCCAATAAAAAAAAAGCAGCTTATGAGGCAGACCCACGCCCGCCGAGATCCTCTATTTCCAGCTCATCAAGATCGATATCTTCTTCTTCATCAAAGATCTCGAGAAGGGGCTCTTTAAAGCTCTTTGTAGTAATGTACTTGTCGAGGCTCAGAAGAAGCGACGGCAGGAGGAATAAATTCGACATGAGTGCTATCAGGAGTGTAAAGGAGATCAGGTAGCCGAGGGCTTCTGTCCCGCCAAATGAGGATAATATGAAAATGCCAAAACCAAAAAACAAGACCACCGACGAGTAGATCATGCTGTAACCGGTTTCGCTGAGTGCAGCAATCACAGAAGGCTTAATATTCCAGTCATTCAGCTTAAGCTGCAAGCGGTATCGCGACAGGAAGTGGATGGCATTGTCAACAGAGATCCCGAGGGCGATGCTGAATATCAGGATGGTTGATGGTTTGATAGGAATGCCTAAATATCCCATCAAGGCAGCAGTCATGAGCTGGGGCAGGAGGTTCGGGATCAGGGAGATGATGATCATCCTGGCAGAAGTAAAAAGCAGGGCCATCAGGAGGGAGATGACTGCCAATGCCAGCAATAAGCTGGTTAGCAGGTTCTTTACCAGGTAGCTGCTGCCCTCAAGGAATACCACGCTGGTTCCGGTGAGTATCACGTCATAATCATCTGGGGGGAAGATCTTGTTAATTTCAGGCCTAAGCCTTTCGGTGATCATCTTGATCTCCTTTGTGCCAATGTTGGCCATCTGTATGCTTACCCTTGTGATCCTGTTGGTGCTGTCGATAAATGAATGGAAAGGATTGTTCCCGGTGCTGTCCACGCTGCTTGTATACTGGTTCAATTCGCCAAGTTGCACAGGTGGAGGGAGCACATAGTATTTTGGTTGCCCTCCCTTATGGGCCTGGTACAGGAAACTGATGCCATCGACCACGGAAAGTGGCCGAGATAAGTATTTAGAGAACACCGAATCCTTATGGATCAGCCTTTGCAGCCGCCTGATCTTGTACAGCGTTTTCCCCTTGTCTGCAAATACGCCATTCTCAGTTTTTGAATCGATGGAGATCTCCAGGGGCATCACCCCCTTGAAATGCTCCTCAAAGAACATAAGGTCTTTATACAGTTTGTCCTTCTTTGAGATATCGTCAACAATATTGCCTGTGGTCTGCAACCTGGTAACGCCATAAACGCCTGCGATTACCATTATGATTGCACAGATATATATGATCTTCCTCCTGGTTTGGACGATGCTTACCACTTTTATAATGATCCTTGCCACCAGCGACTTTTCCATGTGCTTGGTATGCCTTGTATTTGGAGGGGGGAGATAGCTGAAAAAGATCGGTATGAGGAACAGGGAAAGGATATAGGCAAACATGATATTGATGGATGCGATCACCCCGAATTCAGTCAATATCTGGTTTCCGGTAACAATGAATGCGGCGAAGCCAACCGCGGTAGTGGTATTGGTTAGCAGGTTGGCATTTCCGATACGTGTGACCACCCTCGATAGTGCCTTTACCTTGTTCCCGTGCAGCAAATATTCGTTATGGTATTTGTTGAGCAGGAAAATGCAATTCTCCACAACGATCACTACCAGCAGGGGGGGAAGAATGCCGGTAAGGATGGTGATCTTGTATTGGAAGATTGAGATGGTACCCATCACCCAGACCACTGTGATGGCTACAATGAGCATGGTAAAGAATACAGCTTTCCCCGATCTGAAGAACAGCATCAGTATGGCCGAGGCAATGACCAGGGCCATGATGATGAAGAAATACAATTCATTCTGCACCATCTTGGTAGTGATCGTACGGATGAAAGGCAGCCCTGAATAATGCATCTCCTGTTCATATTTCTCGCCGAAATCATCGATCAGGTTTTTAATGTCATCGATCAGCTGTACCCTGCTCTTGGTATTAAGCTTTTCCTTGTCGAGGGTCACCATGATCAAGGTAACATGACTTTCTTTATTGTACAGCAGCCCATCGTAAAAAGGCAGGGAATATATCACATCCCTCAGGCTGTCGAGTTCTTCCTGATGCTCCGGTTTTTCCTGTATGAGTGGAAGGAAGTCGAGAAGGCCGGTGCTGTCGTTCTTCACCAGGTTATATATCTTTCCGATGGAAAGAACTTCCTGTACTCCATCGATCTGGCAGATCTCCCAGGAGAGCTCTGACCAATCGTTAAATTCCTGAAGATCGTAGATCCGTTTATCCTGCAGGCCCACGAACATCACACTCCCATCCTGGCCAAACAGGTTTTTGAATTCTTCGTAGGCAATACTGGTAGTATCAGATTCAGGAAGCATGCGCATCATCTCATACGACATCTTGACCTTAGTGGCCTGCCATCCCATGAATATGGTTATCAAAAGTATTACGATCAGGTTTGTTAGCCTGTTACGTAAAATCAACCTCACCAGATAATTCCACATGCGCATAATTCCCTCGGTTCGAAACGTACACACGAAATTACGTTAAATTTTGCTTACACATTCATTTTGGCAAGGATTTGGTATCTGATTCCATGCTTTTATGGCGAATAATAACGCTTTTACTGTGGGTTATTTCTCCATAACAAGCATTATCTTTGTAAAACAGTAATACTTACCATGATGAAGAGATATATACTGCTTCTCGTAATAGCCTTTCCTTTATTGCTTAATGCGCAGTCACCCAAAAAGCTCATTAACAAGGGTGAATACGACAAGGCGATAGAAGTTTGTGTCGACAAGCTTGCCGATGGGAAGGGCAATAAGGATGAGCTGTACGCTTCACTTAAGCATGCATATGAAACGGCTAATGAGAATGACCTGAATACACTGTTGGAGCTGAAGGCTACGGGCAGTCCTGCGATCTGGTTTGATGTGTTCGTGGCATATGCAAAATTACAAAACCGATATATGCTCCTTTCCCGCATTAGTGAGCAGCTTCGGCGTGATATGGTAAACATCCGTCCTGTTGATTATAGTGAAGACATGGAGGCAGCCCGTAATAATGCCGTCGCCTACCTTTATGCACATTCCATCAGCCTCCTGAAAACCAATAAGAAAGCAGATGCAGGACAGGCTTATGCCGAATTGCTGATAATCACTAAACTGCGCAGTGAATACATGGATGTGGAGAAGCTGCTGCGGCAATCGATCGGCAGCAGTGCAACACTGGCCAGGCTTGAGATCAACAACCTCAGCAATGCGGCCCTGCCACCGGATTTTATTGCTGAAATGGAGAACTTCGCCTTAACAAATATGGAGAAGCAATACCTGGATTACGTGGTGAAGGCCGAGCCCGGACAGCATTATTCATTGATCCTTGCCGTCGATATCACCACTGTGAATGTTACACCGGGAACTGTTAATGAGAAGGAGTATACAGCCTCTCATAAAAACCCCGGCAGTTTTGCAGATTCGTATGAGGATAAATCCAAACTGGAAGAGGACAAGAAACATCCTGATTTCAACAAATGCAAGATCAAGGAGATCTACCAGATTAAGACTGCCGTGATCAAATGCAAGCTTAAGTATATCGATCAACAGTCGGGCAAGGTTTTGTTTATTGTGCCGGTAACTGCCCGGTCGGTATTTGAGAATAAAACTGCCACCGCCACCGGCGACATGTTTGCCTGCCCGCCCGAGGTACATGATATCCTGGAGAATCCTAAAAAGAAATTCCCCCAAAATGCTGAAATGATCTACCGGGCCGGGAAGGAATTAAAATCCCTGCTGAAAGGGATCATCTGGGATGAAGATTTTATCAATGACTGATAATGCAAAACAAAACGTTTAATAATAAAGTCATCTTGCTTGACACCAATCACCCGGCGCTGGAGCAAGGCTTTACAGAAGCCGGTTTTAGCTGTGATTACTTCGATGATCTTAGCAGGGATCGTTTGAAGCATATCATTGCTAATTACTCCGGGATTATTGTCAGGAGCCGCTTTCATCTTGACAGGGAATTATTATCGCTTGCAAAAAACCTTGCATTTATCGGCAGGGTAGGGGCAGGCATGGAAGGTATCGACATTGATTATGCGGAGTCAGTGGGGATCCGTTGCTATAATGCCCCGGAGGGAAACAGAAATGCTGTTGGGGAACATGCAACAGGGATGCTACTGGTCCTGATGAACAGGATGCTTATAGCAGATGCAGAGGTAAGAAAAGGGGTCTGGAAAAGGGAAGAAAACCGTGGTGTTGAATTGGAAGGAAAAGTTGTTGGCATTATCGGATATGGCAATACGGGCAGTGCGTTTGCGAAAAAACTGGCCGGTTTCGACTGCAGGATCCTGGCTTATGATAAGTACAAGGAGGGGTTCTCAGACAAGCATGTCACTGAGGCCGGCATGGAGGAGATCTTTGAGGAAGCCGATATTCTTAGCCTCCATGTTCCCTTAACCGAGGAAACGCTATACCTGGTTGACGATAAGTATATTGAGAACTTCCGTAAGGACATCCTGCTGATCAATACTTCCCGGGGTAAGGTTGTTAAGACTTCAGACCTCGTCGATGCATTGCATTCAGGAAAAGTCTTTGGCGCTGCCCTAGATGTGTTGGAGTACGAGAGCCTGTCTTTTGAAAGCCTTCAGGATGATGAATTTCCGGCACCCTACAAATATCTTATCGCCTCTGATAGAGTTATCCTGTCACCTCATGTTGCAGGCTGGACACATGAGTCGAAGCTGAAACTGGCGGAAGTTATTGTTGCGAAGGTCCTGGCGGAATTCAAACCACCGGCTTAATGCAAAACTGCAGGCAAAACCCTCTATCTGTGGTGGAGAAAATT